>CAMYLH010000929.1:869-2413 GCA_947259065.1 uncultured Desulfobacterales bacterium | reverse complement strand
GTCAAAGCCGATAAAGTTGGCCAGCTGCCCCCTGAAGCGCACATCACCGCTGCGCAAATCCCGTTGGCGCAAACCGCCCCTTTTGTTAATCATTTCAAAAGGCATGTAACCGGGCTCCAAACCGACCCGAAGCTTGCCTCTTCTCAGGATCCCTTCCAGGGTTGAATCCTTGGCAAGTTCGATATCGGCCCCAAAAGCAAGCGGCAAGGCGCAAAAGAACATTACGGTGAATGCAATCAGTCCTTTAAAGACATCTCTATTCATTTTGAAACCTCCTTTTATGGCCTTATCTGACAGCCCCTGGCTAGTGTGATGAAAATTCACCTGTAACTTATGTACATAGACGTGACTATTTACACTGTTTTTGTTCCGCGAATATGGTTTCAGGTGTCAGTGTTCAGGTGTCAGGAAAGGTAGACGCAATGGCATATCCTGAATACTAACACCTGAAACCTTACATTCAAAATAGGAATAAAAATAGGATAAAAGTTAAGGGCCTCAGTATGAGTATTTTTACCATCCCAGCCTCTGGCTAGGCACTTTCGGCAGCCGCTGCTTCTTTTTCCTTGGCTATTTCCAGTCGCTTTTTCGTTTCTTCATCAATTGGATGGATCGTGATGCCCAGCCAACCGTAAATCAAAGTTACCAACGGCGACAACCAGTTAAAAAAGGCAAACGGCAGATAAGCGATGGTGGCCACGCCCAGAGTGGCAGCCTGATAGACGCCGCCCGAATTCCAGGGAACCAGGCACCCGGTCACCGTGGCGCTGTCTTCGACGGCCCGCGACAGGTTTTTCGGGTGAAGCCCTCTGTCCGGATACGCCTGAGCATACATCCTGCCGGCGCCTGGGCATACATCCTGCCGGCCATCACCACGGCCATATACTGGTCGCAAAGAACGATATTGGCCCCCAAGGCCGTTAACACCGTTGCCGTAATTAAAGAGCTTTTTGAATGGGCCTTTTGCAAAATTTTATTGACGATCACCTTTAGCTGGTTGGTATGTTCCATGATGCCGCCAAACATCATGGCGCAGATGACAATCGATATGGCATACAACATGGAAGAAAAACCGCCTTTGGTCAGAAGACTGTCGACGGCCTCCACCCCGGTGCTGCTGGTGTAACCGCCATATCCGGCGGTTAAAAAATCGCCGAATCCATTGCCCTGGAAAAGAAAGCCTAAAATAGCAGCCGAAAGAACACCCGCGGTAATTCCGGGAATCGCCGGTATTTTTTTAAATGCACATACCATGACCAGCACCGGTGGAATCAGAAACACGATATTAATATTAAATTGACTGTCTAGAGTGGTCAGTATCTGGTTTACAACTTCGATATTTGCCGAACCGCCGCCGTAGAAAAACCCTAAAATAACCTCGATGATCAGGGTTAACCCGTAGCTCACACCGGTTGTATAGGTCATGTGTTTAATATGGGTGTAGAGATCGGTTCCCGCCATCGCCGGGGCCAAATTGGTCGTATCGGACAGGGGCGACATCTTATCACCGAAGTAGGCACCGGACAGCACCGCTCCGGCAACAA
>CAMYLH010000929.1:0-839 GCA_947259065.1 uncultured Desulfobacterales bacterium | reverse complement strand
GTACCCCAGGAAGTCCCGGTCGCCAATGAACAAACAGAGCAGATCAAGACCGTGGCCGGTAAAAAAATCTTCGGATGTAAAATCTTCAGACCATAGTAGAGCAATGTGGGAACCACACCGCTTAATATCCAGACGCCGATCAAGATCCCGATGATAGAAAGAATTACAATGGCCTGGAGCGAATTGCTTATACCCTTTAACATCCCTGCTTGAACCACTTCCCATTCAAACCCGGCTTTCCAGGCCATCACCGCAGCGACTAAAACCCCTAAAAGCATGGGAATATGCGGATCGGCGCCATATACAACAATCGATATGCCGATGCCGGCAACCAGGGAAACAAGCGATAATAAGGCTTCCCAGATATGAGGATCTCGTTGTTCTTGTGCTTTTAGCATAACCTTGCTCTCCTTTCATCGTTAAATGTTTTTCAGATTCAGTTGATCTTGGGGCTATTTTTTTGACTTTTTTTTTCAGTGGTATTATGGCTTAGCGGTCCTCGTCGTTGCCGACCTAAGCATAGAGATAAACAAAAATTCCGATTGCGGCAAGAAAAAAAACCGGTTGGAACACGCGGCCGAACAATTCGAGCCGTTCCGCCAGTATGTCTCTATTGCGGAAATTTGCGATAAGTTCCGCGACAGAAATGACAATCCCTGACAGGATCAGGCCGTAGGTAGCGAAATACAGATAGTCCAGCTTATCTAATTTGAACCGAACCATTTCCTATAAATTTTATCGTATATGCCGTTTTTTCTTAATTTCAAAAGGGCTCGATTAACCGATTCACGTAGTTCACTTCCCTGCGGGAACAAGAAACCGTAATATTGAATGTCAAA
>CAMYLH010000928.1:1327-2333 GCA_947259065.1 uncultured Desulfobacterales bacterium | reverse complement strand
ATAAAAAATTCACGATTTCCTTTCGGACCAAGAATTGACGACGGTAGAACCCGCCCCAATGATAAACCCTTGGCTTGAAAAAATGCAGATAGGTTTTCGATCACCCCCTTGTGAAGATTCGTATCTCTGACCACTCCTCCTTTCCCGACCTGGTTCCTGCCGACTTCAAATTGTGGCTTTATCAGTGCCAGGATCCGGGCATCTCTACCTAGAAAAGATATGACGGCCGGAATGACAATCTTTAAGGAAATAAAGGACACATCGACGGTCACCAGATCAACCGGTTCGGCGATCACGTCAGCCGACATATGCCGAATATTAGTGCGCTCGATAACCGTTACCCGGGGATCCTGTCTCAACTTCCAGGCCAGTTGGCCGTAGCCGACATCAACCGCATAAACGCGAGAGGCTCCATGTTGCAACAGGCAATCGGTAAAGCCTCCGGTGGAGGCGCCGACATCTAAACAGCGACAGCCTTCTACTATCAAATCCAAGGCCTGCAAGGCGCCTTCAAGTTTTAAACCACCCCGGCTGACATAGGGAATATCTTTTTCCTTTAACACAATGCTGTCGGTTGCCGACACTAAAAATCCCGCTTTGTCCACAGGCTGATTATTGACCAAAATTTTACCGGCCATGATCATGGCGCGGGCTCGCTGTCGGCTTGGCGCAATACGCCTCTCAGCGATCAACACGTCTAGTCTTTTTCTGTTTGTCGCCATGTCAAATATTTCCGGGTTTTGGGCTGCTGGTTCTTTTCTTGGATGAGTGATTTTTGAGGACAAGGTGTGTCGAGGTCGAATAAAAACCCTTCAATTTAAGTTCAAGCAACCGTCATCAAATGCTTGGCCGCCTTCACAATATCGGGAACGTCAATGCCATAATCGGATCTCAGAATTTTTTGGGGTCCATGTTCGACAAAAACATCCGCGACACCAATACGCTCGATGTGAAATCCGGTGACATCGCGTTGACTCAATGCTTCAAGTATTGCGCTGCCGAATCC
>CAMYLH010000928.1:0-1246 GCA_947259065.1 uncultured Desulfobacterales bacterium | reverse complement strand
TGCCGAATCCGCCCTGACGCACATTTTCCTCAACAGTGATGATTCGAGGGATTTTTTCGGATAGGGAGCAAATTAAATCCACATCCAAAGGTTTGACGAACCTACAGTTGACGACAGCAGCAGAAATACCATGTTCCCCTAGAATTGTTCGGGCTTCCAGAGCGTCGCCGACCGGCCTACCGATTGCCAGAATCAGAACATCGTTGCCTTCTTCCAGAACTTTCGCTTGTCCGATGGGCAATGGGCGTATTATTTCGTCCAATGGAACACCGGTCGCAGATCCACGGGGATAGCGAAAGGCAATGGGGCCGTCATAACTCAGGGCTGTGGCAAGCATGCGGCACAATTCATTTTCGTCTGCGGGAGCCATCACCACCATGTTGGGCAGACTCCTGAGGTAGGACAAGTCAAAAAGGCCGTGATGGGTGGATCCATCTTCGCCGACAATGCCCCCTCGATCTATGGCAAAAATTACGGGGAGTCGTTCCAAACACACATCATGCAGAACTTGATCATAGGCCCGTTGTAGAAATGTAGAATAGATAGCGATGACAGGCTTCAATCCTTCGGTGGCCAGGCCGGCCGCAAAGGTAACGCCGTGTTGTTCGGCAATTCCAACATCGAAAAATCGATCCGGATACCTCCGCGCAAATTCGGCCAGCCCGGTTCCTTCAGGCATGGCCCCGGTTCCTTCAGGCATGGCAGCAGTTACTGCAACGATGCGCTTGTCTTGTTTCGCCATCTGGACCATGGATCGGCCAAAAAACTCCGTGTATGACGGAACAGGATTCTTGGGATCCGTGCAAGTCCCGGTTTCGATTTCAAAACCTCCGCATCCATGAAAATAGACCGGGTTTTTTTCTGCAGGCGGGTATCCCTTGCCTTTTCGCGTGGTGACATGAAGCAGGACCGGTTCCTTCAGGTATTTTATGTTGTTCAGAATATCAATCAGATGATTTAATCGATGCCCGTTGATTGGGCCAAAATATTCGAAATCGAAGGCCTCAAACAACATACCCGGTGTGGTGAAGGTTTTAAAGGATTCCTCGGTTCGTTTAGCAATTTGATAAATTTCGTCTCCGATTTTAGGCAAAGATTTTAAAAAGACTCCAAAATCTTTTCTGGCTTCCTGGAGTCTCTTAGAAGAAAACTTTCGGCTTAAGAAGGAGGAGAGGGCGCCGACATTGTGGGATATGGACATATCGTTGTCATTTAAAATCACGATAAGTTGGGTATTTTTAAATTT
>CAMYLH010000927.1 GCA_947259065.1 uncultured Desulfobacterales bacterium | reverse complement strand
TGAATCGGCCGTCAAGTCCTATCAAAGAAAGAATAATCTGGGTGTCGGCGGCTTAACCCATGAAACGCTTGAGCGCATGGGCATCAGTCTCTAACGCCTCAATCTTGCTATATATGGAAGCAGTCAGAGCCCGCCGGGAAGAAATTCCGGGCGGGCTTTTTTTTGATGGAAAGGCCAAGCCGTCAGGGTCTGCACTGTGATCAGCGGTATTCTGTCTTCCGCTGCGCGGCGGTTCCTTATTCCCTATCCAGGCTGCAGGTTGACAACATAGCCCCGTCGGTGCCGGCGCTCGCGGGACCCGCTTATGTTTCAGGCTTTTTTTTGGGTTGTTTATGCGGGCTTTTGGCATAGAGGAGATGGGGTTCCCACTGAAAGGCCCAATGACAATTCGGGCATACATAATATTTACCCAGAACATCGTCCTTTTTTATTTCAAGAATCGCCCGGCACAAGGGACACGTTATTTTCATACCTAATTCTCCAACCAAATTAGGTATCAATTAGCGTGCCAGAACTGAGCCATAACATCTATCTCTATAGGTGTCTGAAATATCTTTATATAATTTTTAATGTGATGTTGCCGGGAGCGGCAGGCTTGTGAAACCGGGGGATATAGCCAACCCGGGTCGGCAGATGCCGCATCGTCAGGGGAGATGATATTTTTCCAGTCGATACCTCAGGGTGTCGCGGGTCAATCCGACCAGCCGGGCGGCTTTGCTTTTATTATTGCCGGCCTGCTTAAGGGCGGCCAGGATCAGCTGCCGCTCGACGTCTTCAAGAGAAATTCCGCTCGCTGGAAGGGTGAACTGCTGGGTGCCATCTAAAGGCAGGCTTCCGAATTGATTGGAGATGGTGTTGGAGATGGTGAGGCTTTCAGATTCGATCGTGTCGGTCTCAATGAATATCATGGCCCTTTCAATACAATTGCTCAATTCTCTCACATTTCCAGGCCAATTGTAGTCAATCAGCAACTTTTTGGCAGGTGGTGAAAACCGCCTGACCTGTTTTCCAAATTCAACATTGAAAAGTTTTCTCAGGTAATCTGCAATCAGGATGATATCATCTCCCATTTTCCGAAGTGGGGGCAGATCGATACACACGATATTGAGGCGGTAGAAAAGATCTTCCCGAAAGTTTTTTTGCTGAACCTCTCTTTGAAGGTCTTTATTGGTAGCGGCAATGATGCGGGCATTGACGTCAATCGTCTTATTGCTTCCAAGGCGTCGGACCTGCTTTGTTTCTAGTACAGATAACAATTTGGCTTGAATGTTGACAGGAATCTCGGCAATTTCGTCCAGAAAAATACTCGCGTGGGTAAAGGCACCCTTTTCATAGCCGAAGAGCTCCGCCTCGATCAGATGCTCAGGCAGGGCGGCACAGTTGATGTGCACAAACGGCGCTCCGCGTGGCATCGAACTCAGGTGCACCACACGGGCCGTTAGATTTTTACCGGTTCCCGTCTCCCCGGTCAGTAGAACGGTCGCATTGGGAAAGCCGCTTATTTTTTTGATAGTTTCGCGGACTTTGAGGATGACCTTTGAATTTCCCAGTATGGAATTGTTCAAAAACTCTTTGCGAAATTCCTGATTCCGCTGATACAGAAATAAATCGTATCTCTGCTGGTTTATGGCTTGAATAGCCCCGGCAATATCGGTGACATTCTCGATGACAACCAAACCGCAGCCGGGCATGTCACTGCTCAGTACGGTCATATTAACGAATACCGGTTGACCGGATGGATCGGTCCGATTAATATAATCAAGTCGCAAATCACCGGTTTGGGCGTTGATGATTTCCCGGGCAATATCTTCCGAGCCGACAAGCTCTGGAAACAGATTCAGAAGATCCTTCTCATGATCAGCATGACCTAAAAATTTCAATATATGAGACGCCGCGGCATCTGAGGCGACGATTTGAAACTGTCGATCAAATTCAATGCTTCCCAGATTTCTGCTCGCCAGATATTGTTTTAGAGTACTTTTCATTACTTACGATAGAATTCGTTTCGACAGATCCATAAAGGCGTTTTCGACTTTTTCCGCTGTTTTCGCGCTGGTCGTAAGATAGTGCGCGGCGTAGGACCGGGCGGTTTCCCCCAATTCGTTTAAAATGGATTCATGACCTTGAAAAATATCGATTTTATTTCCAACAAAAACCAGTTTGCCCTCGGAATTGACCGACAGGAATTGATCGCACAGGTTCTTCAAGTCCGTCAGCGTCTCGGGCCGCGTCAGGTCGGCCACGGCCAGGGCACCGGCAGCGCCCCGAAGGTAATTGAGAGTGACGGCATTGAAGTTATCAAAACCGGCGATATCCCAGATCAGAAAGTTATGTTGAACCATTTTGCTGATGTTCGGAGGGTGAATCGGTGCCAATAATTTCTGGCTGATATTAACGCCAATGGTTGTCAAATATTTTTCATC
>CAMYLH010000926.1 GCA_947259065.1 uncultured Desulfobacterales bacterium | reverse complement strand
TGCGCTTTGAGCAATACTTTGCTTTGTTTGAATGCTTTCCGCAAAAAAAGAAATTTCTTTTTTTCAGCCTCATCGCCGGCTGCGCTCATCAGGCGGTCGATCTCGGTGATCGGGTCATGGCTGTCGTCCAAGCCGATGCTGGAACCCGAAGAGACACCCATTGCCTGGGCGGATACCTGTTGCAGTCCCAGGATGGCCCACTGTTGATCAAATCTCTCCCAACGATCCTGGGACGTCAAAATCCCGGACAGAACGACACGAAAGCCGATATCAGCGCTGCGAAAGGCCCCGTCTCCGAGAAAAAAAGGTTGTTCTTCCCGCCTTCCAGGCATAATTTCAGCAATGCTTTTGCGAAAGCTGCCGCCTTTGATGATAAAGCCACCGGCAGCCCCGTGAAGTCGATAACCCAGGGAAAAGCGGAATGGCTCCAATACCATTTCAGCAGCATTGCCGGCTGTATCGAACAGTCCTAAAGGATTTGGACATTTCGTACCGATCCAGGCCAGTCTTTCCTGGGGTTTAGCGGCCTCTCCTTCAGTAAACACGGCAAAGTCGGCTGGCGGTCTGCCATTTAATGGAAAAAATTCATCTTCGTTCATCTGATATTCGGTGACCCGGTGACCTCCCCGGGCCGCATACTCCCATTCGGCCTCGGTAGGCAGCCGGATAAAACCGAAACGGTTCAGGGCAAATCGGGGCAGTGCCTCGGGTGCATTTTTGATGAGCCACTCGGTGTATTTGCGAGTGAATTCGACAGCATCAAACCAGGTTATACCGGTTTTCGGCCGCGGATCGTCAGTGCTGAAATGACCGTCTGCACCCAGACATCCCTCTTCCATAAGGGACTTCCATTGGAAATTTGTAATTTCATATTTGCTGATAAAATAATAAAACCCGGTATTGGCCGGATCATCCGCTGGTGGGCACAGGCCGTCACCGCTGTCAGCCAGTTGGGTGAGTTTCAGGCGCCAGCTATCCGGCATATCACCAAGGGTGAAAGGTCCGGAGATCCCTGCGCCATGCTTGCTCTCCATGAAACTTTGATTTCGCCGACCGCAGTCCTTGCAGCCGAGGTCAAGTCGCAGATCCCCGAAATAGCTCAATGTCTGCCTCTGAGGGGTTTGGATTGACCGCGGCTGCCAGGCTGGGCATCCGTGGTGCAATGGAATCCTGTCCGGATAGGCAATCCGAGGCGTAAAGCGGCTGACTTGCCGCCAATAGAGCCAAAATAACGGCCGCCAACATGGCAGGCAGTATAAGAAAACGGAAATGTTCGCCCAACCGTCGGGAACACAGAAGTTGCAGAGATTTTAAAAATGAAATATTATTTCTCTTGTATTTCAGCAAAAATTCTCCATCGAATTATCACTTAGGACCATACCTGGTTTTTTCTGACAACATGTTGTAGGAAAATGAAGGTTTCAGGTGTCGGCGTGTCATCAGGGAAAGGAAATGTTAGATACTGAAACCTGACACCCGACACCTGAAACCTAAACCTCACGGATGACCTCTGATGGCTCAATCCTCGAAACCTTGTAAGCACCGTATGCCGAGGCCATGATGGAAAGCACCAGCATCAATACCAGGACGATCAGCATGTGTACGGAGGATAGCCGGCATACATATTCACCGCTTGCCAGATATTCGGTAAACAGCCGGTTAATCATAACCTCTGCGGTTTTGTATAGGATAACAGCTGTTGTAAAACCAAAAACGACCGTAGCAATGGACTGCAGGATAGGATACCAGATGATGTTGCCGGTTGAAAAGCCAATCAGACTGGAGATACCGAGATAGCGGCTTTTTCGGTTTACATTGGCAAGGACATTGCTTACCATTGAAGCAAAGTAACCCAGTACGGCCACAACAGCGATAAGACCAAAAATAAGATTAAACGACCGATCGAGGCTTTTGACCGTTTCGATCTCCTCGGCTTTGGTATATACTTCCAGACCCTGATCTATTAACATGTTGCGCAGTACGGACACATCATAGATTGAACGGGCATAAAGCCTGAAACTGGGATAAACCCTCGATCCGGTGGGTCTCACTGAGCCGGGCCAGCCGAATGCCTTAGAGCC
>CAMYLH010000925.1 GCA_947259065.1 uncultured Desulfobacterales bacterium | reverse complement strand
AGACTCATATTTGGGGCCGATCACAGGATTTTAGTGCCGGCAAGTCTCCTGGGCGGTGGTACCTTTCTGGTGATATGCGATCTTTTGGCAAGAACGCTACCGGAACAAGGCGAGATGCCGACCGGTGTCATTACGGCAATCATTGGTGCACCGCTCTTTATTTTTCTTTTAAAAAAATCCAGACGATGAATTCCGCCATCCAGACAACAAATCTGAGTTATTTTATCGGAGACCGCTGCATATTGCGAGATCTTTCATTTAACGTTAATAGAGGTGATTTTTTTATCATCATCGGTCCAAACGGATCCGGTAAAACCACCTTGATGAAACTCATTGCCGGAATTCTGAGGCCCCAAAAAGGCCGAATCGATATCATCGGGCATCCCCGCAGCAGCTATCCGCGTAAAACGTTGGCCAAAATCCTTGCATTTGTGCCGCAGAGTTTGCCGGTGGACTTACCGTTTAGCGTGGGCGAATCGGTTCTGATGGGTCGGGCACCCTATCTCGGTACGCTGGGAATTGAACGGGAAAAAGACATGGAAATTGCTCGACAAGCAATGAAGTTCACTGAAGTGGATCATCTGAATCGTCTCAATATCAGTCAATTAAGCGGCGGTGAGCAGCAGCGTGTTTTTATTGCCCGAGCAATCTGCCAGGAACCTCAAATAATGCTCCTGGATGAACCCACTGCATCTTTGGATCTGGCCCATCAAATTCGGGTAATGGATCTAATGGAAAAACTTAAGATTGAGAAATGCGTCACTGTGGTCATGGTCTCCCATGATGTGAATCTTGCTGCCATGTATGGAGATCAAGTGTTGCTACTCAAAGATGGCGACGTTGTATCTATAGGGGAGCCCCGGAAGGTGCTTTCTTTCCAGAAACTAGAAGAAACATATGGGTGCCGGTTGTTGGTTGATGAAAGTCCACTGGGAGGAATTCCCCGGATTACACTGGTACCGGGAAGATATATGGAACCGCAATAATCATACTGAAATGCCCAATGGAATCGCTCTCCGAGGCGTAGGCGTTAGAACCCCTACGAGCCGGAGGCTTCGCGAAATCTTTTTTAAAACAGACAGAATACATTCATTCGACGTTCATAAGTTACTTTTTCGATCAGACTGAAAGCTCGCGACCAGAGACGGTGCTCATATTTTAGATAGAAAAAGCCATATATCCCGGGTTTAAGTGATCTATCTAAGTTGAGTTGTTGTGATTCGTTGCGTTTTTCCGAAACCATCGATCTTGACATTAAATAGCGAGTCGGATATACCTCTGACTCGGGAAAAACCATTTAATACGCAGGCGCTTGCTGCAATCTCTGTTTCGTTTTCATCTGATTTTTTTACCATTTCCCCGCCGCTCATCTTAGTATCCATATGTCGGTTGCGAGGAGATTTGACCCATGGAAAAAGATACCCTTTTAACGCCGTCGGACAATCCGGCTGCAAGCCAGACAGTTGAATTGCTGAAACGTCGATGGTTGTCGAAAAATGCCTTTGAAATCGAGCTTTCGCGCCCGCCATCATTGACGTTCAAGGCCGGCCAGACGATTCTTTTGGTTCATGAATCAATTAAAAGATACTATTCTTTGCTTTCCACACCCAACGATTCGAATCTGACACTCTTTGTGCGCCATCTACCGGAAGGTCGACTTTCCCCACGGATATTTCACCTTCAAACCTTCAAGCAGAATGCCGGTGTTTATGGCCACGGATACCGGGATTGCCCCATTTGTTTGCTTTGCTCGTTCAGGTGTAACTGATTTCACTTTATTTCATCAGGCGATATCTGCCGATGAATTCTATTATAATTCTTATTTTCATAACATTACGTCAAAATATTTCTCCTGCCTGACGGGAGCCCCAATCGAAGCGTCTTCAGTGCCAAAATTGTTTTGCGGCAAGCTTTCTGAGTGCATCAGGAATAATTTGCGACCTGGCAGCTATGATTTTTACTTATGCGGGGAGCGTGAAATGATCCGGGATGTCACGCTGCTAGTGGATGAGATATACCCGGAATCGCGTGTATACACCGAAGTTTTTTTTTAATAAGGATATCGCGACCAAATTTTGCCTCTGTTACAGCATGATCCTGGAAAGGAAGCCGATTAAAGTACGATTTAAGGAATTTATGAATGAGTAAAAGATCCAGGAAACATTTTTTTATTGATTTTAACAACCAAAATTAGTAGAACACCTTCAGCTCCCTCAAAGAAAATCCGGAGCTGCGTATCATGCGCACTAGGCGCCTTATTCGATACGCCCAAAATAAAATAGTATCTTAGTATCAGGTGCATTATAGCCTAACAGGGAATCCCGTGAAAATCGGGAGCGGGACCGCCGCTGTAACCTCGCCTTTTCCAATTTTAAGAGAAAAGGAACGCTTTTAGCTTTTGACGTGCCACTGTTCCGTTAAAGCGAGATGGGAAGGCCGCTAAAAGGGCGTGGAAGCCAGAAGACCTGCCTGATATCTGATCCATACATCATGGAAGTACGTTCACTGCTTCTGTGGGGGATGGGAAAACGGCTTTATCCCCGGGCTCTATATTTAGAGTCGGGGATTTTTTTTGGAGGGTGTGGCAGCCGAGATTATTAATTGGCCTGAAAAGGAGGTGACATTTAATTATGAGTGTCATGGCCATCATTCGATTTTATTGATCAAAGATGGCTACTGGAGATGAAGGATGCCGAACCAGATGACTCCACCGGCATTCCCAAGATCAAATTAGAGAGGGGATAT
>CAMYLH010000924.1:1115-2326 GCA_947259065.1 uncultured Desulfobacterales bacterium | reverse complement strand
ATCTGAACATGCGGGCTACCCCCACCTGGACCTGCGCTCCTTACCAACATGGGATAGTCCCACGGTTCGGCGAACAGATTGCCTGGGGCGAATCAAATGCCATTGCCTTTGCCAACTCGATCATCGGGGCCAGGACAAATCGTTATGCCGACCTCATGGATATCTGCGCGGCCATCATCGGCAAGGTTCCAAAATTCGGCCTTCATCTGGCGCAAAATCGAAAGGCCGAAATACTGATCCAACTCAAAGATGTCACCAGCGAAATGCTTGCAAACGATGCGATATACCCGCTTCTCGGATACATTCTGGGTGAGATGGCCGGTGATCGGGTAGCGGCGGTCACAGGAATCCCGCAGGATGTGAAAATCGACAGCCTCAAAGGGTTTTGCGCCGCGGCCGCTTCTTCCGGTGCGGTGGGTCTCTGCCATTTGGTGGGAATTACCCCGGAGGCTCAGACCCTGGAGATGTGTTTGCAGGGCAATCCACCGCAAACTGTCCTTGAAATAACACCATCAGAAATCAGAAGGACGGAAGAGCGCCTCAGGACGGTCAAAAATGATGCGGTTGACCTGGTTGTCACCGGTTGTCCCCATTATTCCATGGCCGAATTCATGCGTCTGGCGCAATTGATAAAAGATAAAAAGGTGCACGATTCGGTTGTTTTCTGGGTGTTTACCAATAGAGCCGTTTATGCCTGGATAGAAAATAACGGTATTTTATCCGATCTGATCGACCGGGGCGTTATGGTATTTACCGACGGATGTCCGCTGCAATATCCCCGGCAGACCTGGCACTTTAATGCTGCCATGACCGACTCCGCCAAGTTTGCCAATTACTGTTTTTCCCAGAGAGGTCTTGATGCGGCCTATGGTAGTATTGAAGCGTGTGTGGAAACAGCCGTGCGGGGCAAAATTCATTGCAAGGAATCACCGTGGAGCAAAAAATAACAGGCTGTGGCGTGGTACCGGGGATCGCAAAAGGGGAAGTGCTGGTTACTTCGGAATCCATCAGTTTCTGGGGCGGCCTCGATCCTGCCACCGGTGCCATCAATGACCCCCGTCATGAGCTCTTCGGCCAGAGCGTGGCGGGTAAGGTACTGGCGTTTCCCTTTGGCAAAGGGTCGAGTACCGGTTCGCTCATTATGCTGGAATTGGTCAGGGTGAATAAAGCGCCGGCAGCCATCGTGAATGTGAGAACCGAACCTATTCTTG
>CAMYLH010000924.1:0-1063 GCA_947259065.1 uncultured Desulfobacterales bacterium | reverse complement strand
ACGGCATTCAGATCCCCATTATCTCGCTCGATGAGAATTCATTCCGGATGCTGAAAACAGGGCAGCAGGTAACCGTCAATGCCACGGAAAAGTTCATCGTCATACACGGTTGACAGCAAGGGGAACCCAGGACCACCTCAGTCAATAAAATTTTTTTCCATTATCTGAAAAGGGGAGAATGCATTTCACCCGGGCTCCAGAGAAACCAGCCCGGAAACCAGCATCTGCAACTGCTGCAAAGATTGCTGCGATACCCTCAACCTCTGGCGGAGCGGCACCCTGCCGCTGATCAACTCCACCTACCACCTGTCCGTGATAGACCGAGACATCTGCACGGGCTGCGGTGTCTGTCTGGAGTGGTGCCCGACAGACGCCATTGTCCTGGATGATGAGGGGTTGGCGCTGCGGGATGAAAACGCCTGCTTTGGCTGCGGGGTTTGTTCGCGGTTTTGCCGGGAGGATGCCATTTCACTCAAAGAGGGTTTGCGGCGGGTATTTATTATGCCGCCGCGAATGCGTACCGCCGAATCATGATTATCAACCGCTTGTGGATGCGTGACCCCAATTTTGTATCCAAAAAATCAGCGGCCACCAGCAGGTGGCCCGGCCCATTCCAGGGGCCATCCCCATACCCCCAGCTCTGCTGGTTGTCGCTGATTTTAGGGATTACATCGGTGTTTCTATTTCTTCGGGGTCGTAACTTTGGTTACAGCATCGTTTACGGAACTGGTGATATTTTCCTTCGTCGATCTGACCGGAATTGTATAGATTCCGCAATATTGTCCTGTTGTCGCATGGGTCACATTCATAACATGATAGATATTTGAAAATATTATGAGTAATACTGCGGATAAATTTAAAAGGCCCCCACAAAGCATTATATGACGACGCATAATTCTTCATAATGGTGCTCTCCTTTCCTTATTTAATGTATTTCGGGAATTTTTGCGGGGACTTTAGCCATTAAAACCGGATGTTTTTTTAGTTCTGGCCGAAAGGATATTCGATCCGCCATATCGTGGTAAGGTGATTGACAATACCGATTTTAATGAGGAAATATTGT
>CAMYLH010000923.1 GCA_947259065.1 uncultured Desulfobacterales bacterium | reverse complement strand
TCAAAAGTCACCTGGTCGCCTTCGCTCAGGCTTTTAAAGCCGCTTGCGTTGATGGCTGAATGATGAACAAACACATCCGGTCCGTCTTCCTGCTCGATGAAACCGAACCCTTTTTGGTCACTAAACCATTTTACAGTACCATTGGTCATGATAGTATCCTCCTTTCTTTTTATTTATTCAAAATCTTAAATCTGGAGGATACTTCATAGGCATTCAGAATTTTCCTGCAGAAAAAATCGCCCCGCCATCCACTGATGCCGAGGCCCTGTTGAATTGACTGTATAATAAGCCTATTTAAGCCGAAAGCAAGGGGTTATTTGTAAAATAATGGATTCTAATAAAGAAAAAGATCCCCTCAGCTGAACAGCCGGGGGAATCGGAAAAAGCCTCAAAAATATCCATACATAATCTGGGGTCGAACCAAGGTGAAACGCCGCCAACTATAGCACGAGTTTAAAAAGAAGGCCGTTTTTAGGTCTTATAATGCTCTTTTTACTGCCAAAAAGATTCATTCAAGGGGGCGTCGATTTTGGATATGGTGACGCCTTTATTTTTTGAGGCATGGACAAACTCTGACTGACTTAAAAAGATACCGACGTGGCGGGGATAGGAGGGCGGCTTAAAAAAAACCAGATCTCCTGCCTGGAGCTCCTTAGAAGCTATGGGCCGACCCTGTTTTGCCTGTATTTGTGTTGTTCGCGGCAGATCAATATTGAAAAGATTGGCGTAGACCGCTTTCACAAATCCGGAGCAGTCTATTCCACCGCGGTCTGTACCGCCCAGCCGATGCCGAGTCCCCTTCCAGCGACCGTATTCCCTGCGGAGGCGCTGTTCGATCTCATAATCATTGAAAGGGCTTTTTGCGGATTGATGATGCTCTGATTTCAGAATCGTGGGAGTGGGTTGTTTTTGGGTCGTTGCGCATGAGGTTGTGAGTAGAAGTACCGCTACAGCAGATAAGCCGAGACACGTTGTAAAGTTAATCCGCGTGCAAATGATAATCGCAATACTCAGTCGTAAAATCGGATGCAACAGAAATGTCAGAAATCGCGTCAATAAGACTGAATTTGGGTGAATCGTTCTGAATTTAATTTTTTATTTCGGTTCTAAAATCAAAATAAAGGTCGTCGCTAAAAGCCGGTGGATGTTTCGTTGCAAATCGTGAAACTGTCTGAGGGGCTAATTGAGCGTTAAGCCGCCCAGCGACTATTTCCGATAATTTACGCTTATTTTCACTACAAATTTTGTAGGTTCTTTAGATATTAAGGCCTCCCGAGAAGTTTTTCCAATTGAGGTCAGGAGCCCTGAAATTGTAATCGACCATTGAGGTATATACTCTAAAACAGTTTATCGGTTAATAGCCGAATCGCTTAAATCTCATCGGCCGATTTTTAGTCGGCAATCTTGACACCGGCAAGCAGGGTTCATACCTATTACTCTAAACAAAATTTGATATCATGGGCCCTCCAAGACAGACGAGGTTAAAAATGGAAAATCTGAATGGAACAGAGCGGTTAATGGTGATTAGCCCTCATCCGGATGATGTGGATTTCGGGTGCAGCGGGACCATCGCCAAGTGGAGCCGCATGGGAGTGGACATCACGTATGTCATCTGCACGAGCGGGATAAGGGTGCGGATCTTCCGATGGCGCCGGAGTCGATTGCCGCAATAAGGGAAAAAGAGCAGGTGGCTGCAGCGGAGATCGTTGGGGTTCGAAAGGTTACCTTTCTTCGTTTAAAGGACGGAGAACTCGAAAATAATCGGGAATTTAGGAAGATGCTCGTTCGCGTGCTTCGTCAGTATCGTCCCGATGTCGTTTTGTCAATGGATCCTGCCAATCTTCGTTTCGAAAACGTTTATGTGGGCCACGCCGACCATCGGGCAGCCGCCCTGGCTGTATTTGATGCCATCTATCCGGCTGCGAGGAATCGGAATTTTTTCCCCGAGCTCCTGGAAGAGGAGCTGATGCCGCATGCGGTGAAACGGATCTATTTCTTCGGAACCGCCGATCCGAATACCTGGATCGATATCAGCGAAACCATAGAAACCAAGATCGAAGCCCTCCGGGCAGAATTCGAAGACTTAAGTGCCTGGGTGCGAGAACGCTTCGGACAGTTGGGGAAAGAAAAGGGGTTTGCCTATGCCGAAGCCTTCCGGCAACTAGTCATACCCTGAACGGCTGTAAATGTATGGATATTTATAGGATGTCCCGTTTTTGCGTACTTTTGCATCGATGACCCGGGCTTGTAATTCGTGCGGGCGGTTTAGCGCCTCGGCTTCATATACATATCGACGATGTAAACAATACTTTAAGACTTAAGGATTTTCACCCCAGATTCCTTGATTTTCTTAAACCGCCCTTTTGGGTGCCAAAAACATCACTTTAAGCCTTAAAAACGGAGTTATTTTTAGCATAGATCCTTAATTATCATACGTTCAACGTGGTCCGAGCCCAGTTCGTAAAAAGAAAGAAAATCGGTTGATTTTGTCAAAAAGGAGTTCCCCTGAGTAAGGCGTACAAATAGTACCTTGTTAAAGGGGGGTGACTGATAACGCAGTTCAAAAACTTTATCTGGAAGACTGAAGAACCCACGGAACACTTCCGGAGCCTGCAATCTTTAGGTTTGTATTCTGGGGATTTGGCGCTGGGCGCTGCCAGGGGCATCCACACTTATCGGGTGGTATGCCCCCTTTAGCAGATTAAGAACGTTAGTTTACCGAGACATTGGCGGCGGAAGGGCCTTTTTGGCCTTGCTCGATCTCAAAAGTCACCTGGTCGCCTTCGCTCAGGCTTTTAAAGCCGCTTGCGTTGATGGCTGAGTGATGAACAAACACATCCGGTCCGTTTTCCTGCTCGATGAAACCAAAGCCTTTTTGGTCATTAAACCATTTTACAGTACCATTGGTCATGATAATATCCTCCTTTCATTTTTTTATTCAAAATCTTAAATCTGGAGGATACTTCATAAGAGTACAGAATTTTCCTGCAGAAAAAAACTGCCCCGCCATCCACTGATGGACGAGACCGAGTTGAGTTAACGTATAATAAGCCTGTTTAAGTCGAAAGCAAGCTGATTGTTGAAATAAAAAAATATTCACCTTCGGTGCAAGGCATGCTTTTTTTGGAAAATAGGTGTCATCATATTCTTTTTACATTGTTTTAAAAAGCTTTTGATCTTCATAAACGGTATGGCCTACAAACCAATCTGTTAAAAAGCCAAGAAATTCATCCACTGTTTTCAAACCTTTATTTAAATCCTCTGCGCAGTGATTAAACTCTTCAAGTAGCTCTAA
>CAMYLH010000922.1 GCA_947259065.1 uncultured Desulfobacterales bacterium | reverse complement strand
TAAAATGGCATAAAAACGTCTCTGAAACGGTCTTAATGGACCGATTTTCCTCTAAAAATGCCCGATTAAGGGGAATGACGAAAAATGGCTCGTGCAAAAAGACATTATATTCCCGGTTATGTCTGGCATACCCCAATTAAACAAAGTAATAAAAGGATTGTTGTATGAACTCGTTGGGGGCACAAACTAGGCGTTTTCCGGCAGGCTAAACTGACTTTCCTTCCATATTTATTGCGGCGCAGTCACCGATTCAAGACTATGATAGCCCTTCAGGATTATCCGTGCATCGACCACGACGCACTCATCGGCGGTGCACATGACGGGATTCAAATCGATGGATTCGATATATGATTCAAGTTGCATCACCAACCCGGAAAATGTCAGCAGCATATGGGTCAATTTCTCTATATTTATGGGCTCGGCACCGCGATAGCCCTCAAGCAGCTCATAGGCCTTAAGTCCTTTTATCATGGAGGTGGCATCTTCTGGCCTTAAAGGCGCCATCCGCAACACGGTATCCCGGTAAATCTCTACACCGGTCCCCCCGATTCCCAAAAGAACTACCGGGCCGAATTGATAATCTATCTTTGCGCCGACAATCAGCTCGAATCCGGTCAGGGATTTCTCAACCAACATACCCTGAAATCCTTTAATCGCGCTGAAGCGCTGAAAAGTCTCGGCCAGGGTCCGGTCGTCGTTTATTCCCAAAGCAACGCCCCCGATATCGGATTTATGAATGACTTCAGGAGATACCACCTTTGCCACCAGCGGATACCCGGTTTCATGTGCAAAGTCAAAGGCATCATCCATGCTCTGTGTGCAGATAAACTTTGGCACCTTCAGACCACATAATTTCAAAAGGCGCTTGGCATCCGGTTCCAAAACCCAGCCATGTTCGCTTGACCGCGCAAGGATATGTTCGAATTCTTTGTTCAGCATGGCTGACATCTCCGCAAAGCCTCAACCATCATCACCGCTCCCTCTATTGAAGAAGAGACGGGGATGCGATTGAGTTCAAATCCTTCTATCAGCATACGGTATTTTTCCACATGGGGAACATAGGCAACCAGTGGTAGGGCAGTAAAAGAACGATCATAGCGTCAATTTGCGGGATCCGGCTTAACTCCTGGACAGCATTCACAAAATCATGATCCATGGCACTTCCGGTCAGATCGATCGGGTTATTGAGTGCGGCAATAGCTTGCACGCTGGGCGACAGTTGATCCCTCATTTTCTTTTGGTTGGATTCTGAAAGATTTGGTACGGATAACCCCTGGGCGGAACAATAATCTACGGATAAGGCGCCATGTCCGCCACTGCCGGTCACGATACCCACGTTACCCGCGATTGCCTTCGAATAACAGCTCAATGACTCACAAAAAGATACCAGTTCCATCTCGTTGGCTGCCTCAACCACCCCATACTGAGCGAGCACTGCCGAAAAAACGTCATGGTCCCCGGCTAATGAAGCGGTATGACTGGAAACAGCACGACGGCCGGCGTCGGTTTTGCCCGCTTTTAGCACAATGATCGGTTTGGGAGAGCGGCTCGCGGCCAGAATAAAATCCCGTCCTTCGTTTTTGCCGAATCCTTCAATATAAAAGGTGATCACGTTGGTTCCCGCATCGGCGACCAGGTAGTCCAGCAGGTTTTGCTCTGTGATGAGTGCTTTGTTGCCGATACTCACCGCCAGAGATAAACCAATACCCTGCTCGGCAAATTTAACCATCTGATCGACCAGGACACCACCGCTCTGACTGACAAAGGCGACGTTCCCGGAAACCGGGTGGACCATGCGCTCACCGGGGAGAAAAAAAGTGTCGACCACCGAAGGCACGTAAATCCCCAGACAGTTGGGACCGATGAAGGGAAAATTTGCCTCGCGGGCCATGGCTGCCAGGCGATCCTGCAAGTCTTTGCGGCCGACCTCGGCAAACCCCCCGGAAACGATCGTTGCACCGCCAACGCCATTCCGAATACAGTCCTGCAGCACATCCGCGACCAGGTCTGCACGAACGGCAATCACCGCCAGATCGACCTTTTGCGGGATCTGC
>CAMYLH010000921.1 GCA_947259065.1 uncultured Desulfobacterales bacterium | reverse complement strand
GCCAATCTGTAAGCTCTGTGGCTAAAAGTGTCTGACATTTCTGAGCATAAGCCTGTGCAGCAGGATCATGGGCCTGAATTTCGGCAAAAACCTTTTCCCCCTGCGCCAGGTCGCCTTTATAAAATAAATCTAATCCCCGCTTAAACTGATCAAGGAGATCCTTTCTGGGTTCATAATCAGCAGACATCATCGGTTCATAAACGATGACCGGCTCATGGCGCCCTACAACCGTCAACCGTGCCAATTCCCGTGTTTTGAAATGCTGATGGATTGAATCACAAGTAGACTGAGAAATCATAGTAAAAGTACCAAATTGTTTATTGGCACCCTCCAGCCTGGCAGCTAAATTGACGGCATCTCCGATAACCGTATAGTCGAAACGTGTGTCTGAACCCAGGTTGCCAACCACGGCACTGCCGGTATTAATGCCGATACGCATATGCATATCCGTCCCGATCCGTTTCCTGAATGCAGGGCGCATTTCTGCGAGCTTGGCCTGGCAGCGCAGCGCTGCCCGCACAGCTTTGACGGCATGGTCCGGGATTTCAAGCGGTGCATTCCAGAAAGCGATGATGGCATCGCCTTCATATTTATCAATAGTGCCGCCTTCTTCGTGGATGATATGAGTCATCGCTGAAAGATAATCATTTAACAGTTCGATCAGTGCTTCCGGATCCAAATTCTCGGAAATGGAAGTAAAACTCTGCAGATCGGAAAAAAAGATGGAAATAACCCTTCGCTCGCCACCCAGTTTTAACCGTTCGGGGTGTAGAATAAGCTGATCAATGACTGCCGGGCTGAGAAAATGTTTGAAAGCATTTTTAATAGCATTTTTAATAAAGCGTTTTTGGCGGCCCTCGGTAGCAAAGTTGATGACCAGGACCCATCCAATCGTCACCACTATCGCTATTTCCTGCACAACCAAGGGCAACCAGTATCCTTGTCGATAGGCTCCGAAAGACAGCAGGACAGGCATTGAGATGAATGCGGCGATGGCGATAACACTGCCGGACACGCTCCTGAAATGCGAAACCGAGACTGCACAGATTAGCGATAATATGAACAACAGCGTTACAATGACAAAAGTGGGGGGGTGGCGTATGAAATCGCCGGCTAGAAAGTTGTCGAGCAAGGTGGCATAAATTTCCACCCCGGGATAGACGCCGGATACGGGGGAGGGACGTAAATCGTATAGACCCGGAGCTGAAAACCCGAACAGGACGTACTTGTCTTTGAAGGCATTCGGGTCTCGGATGTTGGGTTGCTCACCGTTTATGATTTGAATTTCAGATTGAAGCACCGCGGCCGCGCTGTACATTCTATGGGTACCGGAAGGTCCCCGATAACGTAAAATGGCATCGCCATTGGCATCGATGGGAATTTCACGTTCACCGACTTTCAGATGACGCGGACTAAACTCTAAGGTGGCACCCGGATTGGCTGCCAGAAATACCCCCAATCCCAGTGAAGGCAGCGCTTTGTCGTCAAAGATGCTTACCAAATCAACTTTTCTGAAAATTCCATCGGGATCGGGCTGAAGACTGACATTGCATAACACAGCGGCTTGACGTGCCAATTCTTCAACGGGTAGGGACGATTGGGTGAAGGTTCGCACCTTACCGGCAGCGTTCTCTTGCCATTGATCCAGACCGATAACTTGGAAACTTGGCCGCGGAACCATCTCCGGCCAATGTGGATGGTTTCCGCTTTGATTGCTGAGAAATGTTGCTAATGCGACATGCCCGAAATCTGAAACAGCTTGGGCAAAGGCAGCATCGTCTTCAACGCCATAGCTGGACGAATCGGTAAATAGGACGTCAAAGGCAACTGCTTTGGCACCGCTTCTTTTACAAAAGTTTACGATAGCCCCATAAACCTCCCGGGGCCAGGGCCAGGTTAAGCCATTGACTTCCTTTCCCCACTCCAGACTCTTTTGATCCAGCAGAATCAGACGAATATTGCTGGTGGCCTTACCCGGCTTCGCCATCATTGCAACTCGCCAATCCCAGGATTTGGCCTCCCAGGTATCGAGCAGGCCGAATGCCCAAAGCATGAGCGTCAGTATG
>CAMYLH010000920.1 GCA_947259065.1 uncultured Desulfobacterales bacterium | reverse complement strand
CGGGCTTTGCTCTACCGCTTGGGAGACTTTCTTTAATTCGGCGGTAGCCTCCTGCACCCGCCTTGTGATCGTCTGGTTACGCTGAACAAAAAAGGCGATAAAAGCTGTTATGATGAGGGTGCCTACGATCCCGGACCACAAGGTTAAGAGGGATAGGTGTTCCTTGGGGCCGTTTCTGAACTTTTCGTTCATATACCAGGTGATGGACAGATCCGTACCGGCGCTGACCGTTCGGGTGGTTACCGAGTACAGGGCGCCTGCCATGGGCTCACCAATGACGTCTCGTTCGGCCCCGGGACCACTTGTCTCTTCGAAGCGACCCTGGATATGCAGCTGCAATCCATCCAGGTTGTGGATGTCGAACAATCCATTAGCGATGGCGTCGTAATTGACCAGGCCGATGACAACCAGCGGGCCGCGAACATCCTGGATGGCCAGTGCTGCCGGTGAATAGCGTGAACCGTCATCCGCGCTAAAAGGTCGCCCCAGCATGACCTGGTCTGGATGGTCGACAGCGACCTGGATATTCTCAATAATCTCCGGATGCCGGCCCAATGGGGAATCCGGTGACAACGGTCCCAGGGGGTCATTGGAAAATTCGATGGACCATCCTTCGCCGTCCGCCTGCCGGCGCGCGACGGCTTTGGCATCTAAGAAGAAGGCAGTGGCACGGGCTTCCAGGGCATCCGTGGCACCCAGAAACTCGATCTCGGTGACCTCGCGGGAATTTTCGAAAAGGATCGCCAGGCCGGACAAGGGGGTATAGCTCTCCGCCAGCCACCCCAAAACGGTTCCGGAAAGCCAGCGGGCGGCCTGGGCGGCCTCTTTCTGCCATGCTTCCCTGGCATCGGTGCGGAATGCTTGACTTAATGCGTAGGATCCGTAAAGGCCCCCGAGGGCCAGAAGAATCAGAAAAATCCAAGTTAATGCGGTTCTCATAATCAGTTATCCCGTTACTCGTTTATGCTGAAAATGGGACGAAATCCTCGGGGTGCCAGTGTGGTCGATGAATCCCAGCTTCGAATGTTGCTGCCGTCTACAACCTGCACTCTGGGGGCCACATGTTTAAAATACTCTCCCCGGCGGATTCCGCGGTGTACACCCGGGCTATAGTAGTACGAAAGGACTTTGACATTATCCTTCAAATCACGCCTTCTCAGTACTTTAACAGCGGCCTCGGCCGTTACGGTTGTGCCGACAATAAAGTCGAGTCCAGCGGTATCCCGCGCGAGTACCTCCTCGATGAGTTTTCCCTGAACGGCGCTGCCGGTATCGCCGTATTCGGTGTGTAGAATTTTGATCAAGTCTCCAGCGACAGCCTCGCGAAAACCTTGGTCACCGGCCGCTACCCAGCCAGGCCCTTTAGGACCAGGAAACCAGGCTACCGCCAGGGGTTTTCCCGCTGTTTTCTGTAATCCAAGAAGATATTGGCCGGTCTGGTAGCCATTATCCCAGTAGGTAACTGCCGTTCGGGCCGTGATATGTGGCGAGGAAATTCCATTGATCAAATCAAGCACCGGGATCCCCTGATCAGCGGCCTTTTTGACAAGGTCGTTGAGGCCGTCCAGCGAAATGGCGCCAATGATCAGGCCGTCCGATTTTTCTTTGAGGGTTTCCTCGATCTGACGGCGCTGAACCGCAAGCTGATCGTAACCACCGGCCTCGTAAATCGAAAGACTGACACCCATACGGCGGGCCTCGTCGATCAACCCGTAGTTAACCCCCAACCAGTAGGCATCTTTGAGGTGAGGAATGAAGACGCGGATACGCCATTTTTTCTGGGCTTTTTCCAGGGGGGTATAAAGCTTTTGCTCCCGCTGACGCTGGTCATTAAATGGCGGGTTCCATACGTCGACTTCAACCGGATACCAGGCCTTTCCGGCCTGGGCTGTTGCCGCCGCTATCAGGATAAGAAAGGCAAAGGCACACAGCATCCCGGCGCTGTTTTTCAGCCAATAAGGAGTTCGTGGATTAATGACGTAACGCAGGCTGTTCATTCTTGGTTCCTCCGTCCATGGATTTTGTATTTTTCCGACAGGCCGCAGTCCGCAGGTCTGCAGGAGGTCATTGATTTCCTTTTTTAACCCGATCATCTTCTGTTCGCGACCGATGGCCAGCCGCCTGAAGCGAGCCAACTCATCAAATTTGGCTTTCAGTTCTCGTTCGGCTTCCTTCAGGCCGCTGAGATCCACCATCCAGGAAAGAATACCGCTTTGGCCTTCGTATTCGGTCCGAATGAATGTTGCCAGGGTGTCCCGGATCTCCCGATCACGGCCATATGTCTGTAACTCATAATCGCGAACGATGCCCGATTCTTCAAGTTCTTTCAAAATGTATTCCCGTTCTTTTGGATGGACATAGGCCTCCTGCGCATCCTGCCCCTTCCCGCTAAAAAAAAGCTTGGTAAACTGCGGGTTGGCGAAGCGAATGACGCCTTCGGTGGATATACCAACACCGACCGGGCTGGTGTCTAGAATCTTTTGCAGCCGTTCGCGCTCCGCAAGCAAAGCGTCCTCTATTTTTTTGCGGTCGGTGATATCCATGAATGTAACCACACAACCGACGACCCGGCCGTCCTTCTTTATCGGCATGCTGGTGTATTCAACCGTAAACGGTGTGCCGTCTTTGCGCCAGAGCACCTCATCGGTTACGTGGTGATCGGTGCCATCGATATGGGTTCGGTACATTGGGCACTGCTCTTTGGGATAACTGCTGCCGTCTAAGTGGGAATGGTGAATTTTCTCGTGAACCTCCCGCCCAATGAGTTCGTTCGGCCCGTATCCCAGCATTCGATTGGCGGCCGGATTGATAAATGCCACCTGTCCTTTCAGGTCGACGCCAAAGATTCCCTCCCCGGCGGAATCCAGCAGCAGAGATGTTCGTTCCACCGCTGCCTCAAGCTGGTCCTGCTTTTCCCTCAACTCTGCTGTCCGCTCGTCAACCTTTGCTTCCAGGTTATCCCGCGCCTTCATCAGCGCCCGGCTGGTGCGTTCACCCAATACCAGAACCAGCAATACTGCGCTCACACACAGAAACACCGTAAATCCCAATACCCCGAAAACCGTCCTGCGCATTAGATAATAATTGGACATCGCTTCAGTCACGTCGATTTCATATGCCAGCCCCAGCCCCATGTCGGCGTTCCAGAGCCAGACGCCGAAAACCGGCACCCCGCGATAATCCCGGTATCCTTTTAAATCGATTTCGATTTTTGAGCGTCCATGGGTTTGACTCCGCATTTCCATTTCGCGTTTCAATTGAATGACGCGGGATGCCATCCGGGTTAATGG
>CAMYLH010000919.1 GCA_947259065.1 uncultured Desulfobacterales bacterium | reverse complement strand
GCCCCTGCGGGTGGCTTTGTCCTCGTATGCCGGACCGATGCCACGCCCGGTGGTCCCGATTTTTTTATCCCCTTTAAACTTCTCACGGGCATTGTCGACTTGCCGGGTAATGCTCGAGTGTTTCACCGCGGTACTCATATCCCGTGCAGATCTCCAGGGATTCCAGACCGTCGAGGACGTCCAGTTTGGTGATAGCCAGTCCGGTAAGGCCGTTAAGACGAACTGAATTTCGAAGTATGACGGTGTCCAGCCATCCGCAGCGGCGCCTTCTTCCGGTGGTGGCGCCGAATTCAGCCCCTTTTTTTTGGATGGCGTCGCCGATAACATCAAATAATTCAGCTGTGAAGGGACCCTGGCCCACCCGGGTAGTATAAGCTTTGACGATCCCGATCACAGCATCGATTCTTTTAGGGCCGACCCCCGCGCCGCAGCAGGCGTTTCCGGCCAAGGTATTGGATGAGGTGACAAAGGGGTAGGTACCATGATCGATGTCCAGATGAGTTCCCTGGGCGCCTTCAAACAAGACCTGCCGTCCGGATTTCATGGCCTCGTTGACGACCACTGAAATATTGGTTACATGGGGTGCCAGCCGTTGGGCATAGGCCTGGTATTCCTTGATGATTCCTTTTGCGTCCAGGGTTTCGGCGGAAAGGTAATTTTTAAGATAGAAATTTTTTTCATCCAGAATCGTTTCTACCTTTTCATCGAAAACCTCCGGGTCAAGCAAATCCACGAAGCGTATGCCCCTGGCCCCTGCGGGTGGCTTTGTCCTCGTATGCCGGACCGATGCCACGCCCGGTGGTCCCGATTTTTTTATCCCCTTTAAACTTCTCACGGGCATTGTCGACCTGCCGGTGGTACGGCATGATGACGTGGGCCTTTTCGCAGATCTTGAGCATTGCGGGACCCACATCGATCCCTCTGGCGCTCAAGGCGTCTATTTCCTGTAGCAGAACCGCCGGGTCGACCACGACACCGTTGCCGATAATACAGGTTTTGTTCTGCAAAATTCCGGATGGAATCAAGTGACAGATAAATTGTTCACCACCCACTACCATGGTATGGCCGGCGTTGTTTCCGCCTTGAAATCGAACGACCATGTCAGCGGTTTCCGCCAGCAGATCAACAATTTTACCTTTGCCTTCATCCCCCCACTGGGTCCCGACGATGATTACATTAGCCATGATGTTTTCTCCTTTGCAATTGGCCGCAGACCCACACAGACGGCCACAGACAAGACGAAATAAAATGAAATTATTGTTGTCAACTCTGCTATTTGCGGGATTAAAAATTTAATCGCGTTTGGCCCGAAAAAAATCCTGCATCAACCTGCGGCAGTCTTGCGCACACACTCCGGCCGTAGTTTCCACCCGGTGATTCAGCCGCTCATCCTCCGCATAGTTATACAAAGAGCCTGCCGCCCCCCATTTGGGATCCGTTGTCCCAAAAACAACGTGTGAAATCCTGGCGTGTACGATAGCCCCCATACACATGATACACGGCTCGACGGTAACATATAGCGTTGTATTTAGCAATCTGTAGTTGTTAATCTCAAGCGCGGCCTTTCGCAGCGCCAGGATTTCAGCATGGGCGGTCGGATCGGCCAGTGTGATGGTTTGATTGTGAGTGGCTGATAAAATTTGCCCATTGTCAGATACGAGTATAGCACCAACCGGAACTTCACCGATTTGGGCCGCTATTTTCGCCTCCTCAAGAGCAAGTTCCATGAAATATTCGTGGGTATCAGCCATAATTTTCTTAAACCTTGTGCCCTTCGCCCTGTGCCTTTTGTAATCTTCATCTAGCACCGAGTATCCAGTATCCGGCATCCCGCATCGAGCATCCACGCCGATCAACAAATCCATTGACAACCAAATCACTTTAGCTTATGTTCCACTCAAATTTCAAATCATTTTCTCATGCGCCAGTAGCTCAGCCCGGATAGAGCGCCGGACTACGAATCCGTAGGCCGCAGGTTCAAATCCTGCCTGGCGCACCATGAAA
>CAMYLH010000918.1 GCA_947259065.1 uncultured Desulfobacterales bacterium | reverse complement strand
GGACGTCCTCGAGCTCGAGGGGCGCATTGTTCGCGCGCATCACTGCGGCCTTCATCGTGGGTCTCCCTTGCTGTCGGTCGCGACCCGCGCGGCAGTGCCCCGAAGCGCCCATTTCGCCTCGAAGACGGGCAACCACGCTTCAAGCTCGTCCGATTGCGCCTCGGCAATCGCCTCGACCGCAGGAGGCGCGCGTACGACGTACACGTTCATGGCGTAACCACTAGGGCCCACCGGGAAGTCCGCGGCCAGTACGCGGAGCTCCCGCTGCTCAAAGCGCACGTTGAGGAGGTCTGGACCGGGCTGAAAGAAGAACACCAAGCCTTCACGGTGGAGCGCCTCGGCGTAGCGCGTAATCGTCCGCTCAGAGACCGGCTCATCGGTGCGCGGGTTCCAGGGCAGGAGCGTCGCCAGCGCGGCGCGCGTAAGCCCAGAGACGCAGGCGTACTGCGTACGGCGCCCCCGGACGCCCTTCCCTGCGCCCTGGGTGAAGAGCATGAAGAGCCCAAAGACGCTCAGCGCCGTCGGGTCGCTCAACGAGCGGTAGCTCCCATCGGGACGTCGACGCATGGCCCGAAAGAGCGGGAGCCTCCAGGCCTTCGGGAGCTGCTCGATGCGGCGGTGCACCGCGCGAGGGTCGCCTCGAAGCAGCCGTTTGACCTTCTGCCCAACGGTCTTCGGAAGCGGCGGAACCTCTCTTGAAAGTGCGCGGGTCACATCGTTCGCGGCCCCCGCACGCCTCCTTCGCTTCCTCTTGGTCGAGTCGCTCTTTCCGAACCGGTAGCGCGTGTTCCCGACTTCCGGAACGGGAAACGCGAGCTTCTCCCCGATCCCCCGCACGCGAATCGTCGCGCTCGACCCGCCCTGCGCCTTCTTGACCCGGGCCTGGACCTTGGCCTGCTTGTCCGCCTGAACGAGCTTTCGATTGCGGAGCAGGAGACACCCCGCCAAGAACTCCGCCGCTTCGGCGTACCCTCGCGTGCTCTCGAGCCGCGCGTACTGAATCCCGTACTGCGACACGAACCCGAGACCGGGCTCGCGGACCGCCGCTCAATAAAGGCGGCGACCGCAGCCTCCATGCTACGATCGGTCACGGCGGACCTCTTCTGTGGCTCAGCAAGGCTAGGAATGGGCGAAGCAACGGCTGCGAAAGCGGCCTGAAACGGCGGTGTTGGCGCACCGCCGTTTTCTTTTGGGACGAGAGAACCATGAGCTTCACGAAGGAGCCTCCGGGTTCTTGTCGCCCCGATCTCCCCCTGGTATCCTCTGGTATCCAGCAGGGCTGTACTGGCTCTTCGTTCCTCCCCCCATGTCCTCTCCATGCCGGAGAGGGCCTTCGGGAGTCAAGAAACTGCGACGAAAGTCGCCAATGCGAGTCGGAATTTGGGCGCTCAGGGACGGAAATCGGAGCAGCGTGGAGATCGCGGGGACGGGACTCCCCCACCCTCGCCGTCGCTCATCGACGCGTTCGTGGCCGATCGGACCCCCGGACGCGCGATGCGGATCCGCAATGAGCTCCGACGGCTCGAGCGCGTAGGCGCAGGCCTCAACCTCGATCTCCCCAAAGCCGCCAGCCCGACGCTCATCGAGGCCGCCGTCCGTCGCCTGCAGGCGCGCTACGCCAAACAGACCACCCAGTCCACGATGAAGGCCTTCCGCGCCTACATTCGCTTTTGCAAAGAAAACCAGGCCATTACGCCCGAAGAGGCCGCCGCCCTCCAGGAGGCCGCCGGGGCGCACGTCCTTAATAAGGACCGCACGCAAAGCCACACCGCGCTCTTTCCTCAGCTCATTCAAGAGTGCGAGCGCTTCCCCGAGCCCCGTCGAAGCCGGGACTCGGCGTTGGTGGCCCTGTGGGCCGGAACCGAGCTCACCTGGCGCCGGCTCGCCGAGCTACAGACCGAGGAGCTCGAGGCCCTGATGGCCGGAGACGCTAGGCTCGCACCGTGGATCCGACGTTGGCTCGAAGTCCGAGGTGCGGCCCCGGGGCTCGTCCTATGCAAGATCGTCGGAAACGAGACGCGTCCAAATGAAGGCAATCGAGAGGAAAGCCTGCGAGGCCTCGTGAAGCAGCGCCTCGATCCTGTGGCGTCTGAGCTCTCGGCCGAAAAGGCCCGAATCGAGGCCCGCACCTCTTTCAGGCGATGGAATCGCGCATAGCCTCCTTGGCCCCATGCGCGCGCCCTACCCGCCGCGGCGTGGCTTGCTCGGAGCCGCGGACCCACCCGCCGTCGGGGACGATCGCGCCTCGCCGTGTCGAGAATCCAACCCTTCGAGCCTGATTGCAGAGAAAACCCCATGGTTTGCACCGTTCCTTACTCTT
>CAMYLH010000917.1:1073-2370 GCA_947259065.1 uncultured Desulfobacterales bacterium | reverse complement strand
ATGGAATCGCTCTCCGAGGCGTAGGCGTTAGAACCCCTACGAGCCGGAGGCTTCGCGAAATCTTTTTTAAAACAGACAGAATACATTCATTCGACGTTCGATGTTCGACGTTCATAAGTTTCTTTTCCGATCAGACTTGACGCTCGTGGCCAGAGGCTTTGCTCATATCTGAATCAGACCGCGAACCAGGGCTATTTAACTCGCTCTTTCGACAATCGTGACAACTCCGGTATCACCATCGACTTTGACAATATCTCCGGTTTTGATCGCCGCTGTGGCGATACCGCAGCCGGTTACCGAAGGTACGCCGTATTCCCGGCAGACAATCGCCGCATGGCTGGTCAACCCGCCGATGTCGGTAACTGCGGCCTTGATATTGGTAAACACCGGCGCCCAAGATGGATTGGTCGACGGACAAACCAGAATTTCTCCCGGTTGCAGGTCGACAATGTCCCTGAGCATTTTGAGGACCCGGGCCGGACCTTCAGCCACGCCGGCCGAAGAGGCAAAACCCTTGATTTCAGAGAGGTCGGCACCAGCCGTCGTATCGACTCCTTTGAGCCATTCTTTAACCCTATCGGTGGTAATACCCCACAGCATGATGGTGAACGGCTCAGCCACTTCTTCGGGCGGCACGCCCAGCGCCGGTGTCGGATTCCATTCGGCGGCGGCAGTGAGGATCTTTCTGCGTTTTGCAGCCCTGGATTTATAGTATTCACCCCTGACCGGTATATCCACGCCCAGGGCCCAGGCGGTTGCAACTTCTGTCAGGAGCTGCGGAATCTCGTAGCGGTTGAACATGAATATGTCATTCACCTCATTAATCATTCCGTTGGCAACCAGAACGGATCCAATTTGTCTGATTTTTTTATACCAGATGGTGTGAAACCAGTGCTCCACCCAGAAAAGATGATCTTCAGCATAGCGGTAGATGGTTCTGATGGTGTTATAGGCGTCGTCAAAAGCTTTGTTGTCGTCTTCGGTTTGAATCATTTGGCGGTATTCGGCGACAATTTCATCGCGTTCCTTCTCGATACCATCCAGGGAGCGCTCGATGGTTTCGCCCTTTTCCAGCCTTTCGACATAGCCTCTGATATAACTGTAGGGAATGTCCAAATCGGTCAGCCAGCTGCCCTCATGGTTATACCAGCCACTGCCGCAGGACACGTAAAACCAGGGATCACTTGATTTTTCATATTCGGCCAGCCAGTTTTTGCCGGCTTCTGATTGTTCAAGGGCGGCAACCTTCTCGGCGGCGGATTTTGTGCTCTTGAGGATGTCACCCACACCATCCGAA
>CAMYLH010000917.1:0-1066 GCA_947259065.1 uncultured Desulfobacterales bacterium | reverse complement strand
ACCATCGGAAGAAACCGCCAGCCGGGCCAGGCGGCAAAGCTCTTCTTCGGGGCGGAACATGGAAACATAGGCGCCGGCGACCATTTTACCGATGGCACTCTCACTGATTCCGGGAAAAAGTTTGCGGGACACATCGGCGAACATGAGATAGGCCAGGTAGGTCAGGTTGAGCATTTCGAAATGATATTGCCAGCCTTTGAACATCTGGTTGACCAGTTTGTCGAAAGACTCGATCAGGTCGTAACTTTCATAGTAACCCGTGGGGGCGGGAAAAACCTTGTCATCGGCAACGAATTTAGGCAATTCCGATGGTATTTTAACCGCATTCATCTCCTCTCCCAGAGCTTTGAATTTGACCAACCATTTGTCCCACAACTCATCGTAGTGTTCGAAAACATAGAAGACCCGTTTTTCAAAATGGCCTGCTTTTTCAGCGATAATTTCTTCCGGAGGCGGGGCAATGGCGCAGATATACAGGTAGCAGCCCACCAGTCGTTGAGCAATTCCCTGGGCAGGGGGGATACAAAATACGCGGGTCGTATACTGCGACAATGAAATCTGCCATGCTTCCTGAAATATCAAATCCAGCGGTGGTAATGGCTCTGGAGCGTGGATTTTGTCCTGATACCAGAATTGGGCTTTTTCCCAATCGGCTCGATCCTGTGAAAACAGGTGATGGGTCGGGTACATTTCCTCCCAGCCTTCAAGCTCCGGGGGGACACTAAATTCGTGAGGATCCGGAAATCTTCCCTGTTGATCTGACATTTTCATTCTCCTTTTTTGGCGGGATTAGTTGATATATAAAAGAGCTTTCATCGGCTCATAAATAGAGTGTTGCGTGTGCCGGCCGCACATATGGGGGCACCGGAGAACGAAATTATAACGTGATATGAATATCAATCATTTTTTATGAAGAAATAAAAAAAAATTGTCAAACCAATTATATTTATGTTATTGATAAGTTTTACTTATGATTAAGATATATGTATAAATAATGCTTAGGGTAATCATGTTAAACTTCAATCAACTCCGGGTGTTTTATCATGCCGCTAAAAATTTGAATTTC
>CAMYLH010000916.1 GCA_947259065.1 uncultured Desulfobacterales bacterium | reverse complement strand
AGGTGACCTGCAGCGTTGTATCCGGAATCCACGACCGAAAATTGATTGTCATTCTCCGAAATGCCGGTTTTCGTCGCGACGCCGGCAAAATGGCACAAAAAATGTTCGACCAGGTCGGATCTGCCGGCGGCCATAAAAGCATGGCGCGTGCTGAAATTTCCCTCGACCAGATTAAACCAAATGCAAAAACTACGGCGGACATTAAACAGTACGTTCTGGACAGATTAAAACAAGCAAACGACAATTAGGTGTGCTCAGAAGACAGGTCTGTTGCTATTAGTTTGTTACGTGCAGTTCTCTTGTATCAGCCAGTAATTCGTGCAACTTCTCTATATGGTCATTCTCCTCTGCAATTATATTTGTCAGATGGTGCAGCGTGTTATTATCCTCGATGAAAGGAATCAGAGTCTCGTAAAATAGAACAGTATCTTTTTCAAATTCAATGAAAATTTCGATCAAATCATCGATGTGGTCGACTTCAGAAAACTTGACTTCCCGGTGGGAAAAACTCTTGTCCCCTAGTATACCGCCAAAAACCTTGCGACTCATCTCTGACATGAACGGATTGATGGAATCGGACTCGATTTCCCTTTTCAATTCAGAGAACCAGCGGGCATGTTTAACTTCTTCATCTGCCATCCACAATAGCAAATCCCTGATATCGGGATTTGACGCCTGCCCGGCAGCTTCGCGATAGACAGATTCACCGTTTTCTTCCAATTGAACTGCCAAATCTAAAATTTCATGGGCTGTAAACATCGTAAACCTCTTCTGCCTTTGAGAGTTGTTTGTCAAAATGATGAGTAACATCTGAAGCAAAAGAATACAACACAAAAAAGGCTTCTTCATTTATCCTATTCGATGTGATAAGGTAAATTTACCTCTAAACAAGGCGGCATAGCCAAGTGGTAAGGCAGAGGATTGCAAATCCTTTATCCCCTGGTTCGACTCCGGGTGCCGCCTCCAGTATTTCCCCGCATTGGCTGTGTCGTATAATTCTTATTCGATTCCAGTACCATGATCTTGAATTAACAACGATCACTTAGGGCCATAAGGGAAATTGGCTCTGAAAACTTCAAATTATTTTAATTCAGATTGTTAATTTCCAGCGAAGCCCCCTGCCCTCTCCGGGACAAGACGAAACGCAATCACCATGTGTGTTTCCCGGAGAATCAGAATCAAATAAGGGCGCAAAATAGGACGGTCTCGAAGATCTCGTACTGTGTCTCGACCACACGAACAGCGGCGGTAAAGCTGACCTTCAAGCGGCGGTAAAGCTGACCTTCAGAATCTCTATAAGTTTAAGCTCAAATTGCATATAATTTCAAACGTATTGTATCTCATTACCAAGGTCATCAACCACAAAAAAGAAAATGCAGCATCGGATTTTAGTCATCCAAATGCGTGCAAAGCATCCTCTCTTGGCAAGTATGTGTCAAATATAACCTCCCGGCTGCAAATTCTGTTTTATATTTAAGCCAAGTTGGTCACATTACAGGAGCAAAGTATAATATAATAATTTCGGTGTCTTGTAGTTTTAACTAAGAAAATGATCTAAAATTTAAAATGAACTAAAATGAGCTAAAGTTGTGGTATTCTGTCAATTATATAAAAACAGATAGAGCGTAGCGTTTCCTTAATTTTAGTCATTTTAGGCAATTTAGGTCATTTTAGGCATTCGTATTTTACGCTATATCAGCATGTTATAACAAAGGGCTGAAGAAAATCAAATATGACAAAGCAGAACTATTCAAGAGGAGTTTAGTGTAAATCATTGTGATGTTGTCGCACGAGGTGCTTTCAAGGTTGCCGGCTTCACTGTTGATGACGGCAGCTACAAAGTCGAACTCACTACAAATCTAAAATCGCAGGAGGTAAAAAATGAAAGTTCTCACGAAAAGAATTTCAGTCTTGTTTGTTACCCTGGTGGTTGTTCTTGGCATCGGCTTCAATGCCCAGGCATCTGACAAAATCCGAATCGCCCTGGGTGATGTGGCATCTGTTGAAACCCTCTGCTTTCTTGTCGCGCTCGATCGAGCCAAAGATCGTGGACTGGACTACGAAATGACGGCCTTTGCAAAGGAGCAGCTCGCTATCCAGGCCGTAATCGGCGGCCAGATGGACATCGGAATCGGTACACCTTACTCGATTATCCAGAAAACCAAGGTTCCGATCCGGAATTTCTTCCAGCTGAGCAAGCTTGTCTTTTTCCCGGTGGCGTCTAAAAAATACAAGACCTGGCAGGATCTGGACGGTCAACCGTTCACCTTTCATGCGCGTGGTACCGGTACCGAGGCCATTGGCGATATCATCATAAAACGAGAGGGT
>CAMYLH010000915.1 GCA_947259065.1 uncultured Desulfobacterales bacterium | reverse complement strand
CCTCCCGCCACATCCACCTCCAGGTTCAGGCGATTGAGGCTGAATACAGCCAGATTGAGGCCTGAAAACATGGCCGACTGCGTCAGGCAAAAGGCAATGCCCAGCCAGATTACGATCTCGTTCATATCACACCCGGATATTTTTCGAGGACAGGATCTCTAAGTGTCCCTGGCGTAAGCTGATCGATTTCCGTTAACAGACCTGCCACGCTGACGAATTCCTAAAGCAGGCTGGAGAAAAGCGTTGCGATACCGAGAAAGCTCATGAAACCGGTTACATCGGTAACGGTGGTCAGCACGATGGAGGAGGATTGGGCCGGATCCTGCCCCAGGGTAGTCAGCACGAGAGGGATCGCTGCGCCGAAGATTCCGGCGATGACCATGGACATAATCATCGAAACCCCGATGATACCCGCCAGCCCCGTGGATCCACTCCAGATCCAGACACCGAGTGAGGTGGTCGCCGCGATGGCGACACCGTTCCAGAAACCGGCGGACATCTCCTTGAAGACGACACGCGGCCAGTGCCGTGCTCGGATTTCGCGCAACGCCAGACCTCGCATGGTGACCGCAAGGGCTTGCGCCCCGGTATTACCGGACTGCCCGGCCACCACAGGTAGCAGTACCGCCAGTGCGGTGTACTTTGCGATGGTACTCTCGAACAGGCCAACTACCGCTGCCGCGAGAAAGGCGGTCGCCAGGTTGATGTGCAACCACGGCAAGCGTTTGCGCACGGCAAAGGACACCTTCGACAAGGCGCGCTCATCCTTGCTGACACCTACCATAGTCTGCATCGCGACCGTGGCTTCGTTTTCCGCGGCCGCCACGAGGTTGCGATAGCGGACTGCGCCGATCAGGCGTTCCTCGGCGTCAACAACCGGCAGGTCGGTCAGCCGGTAGCGTTCGAGAATATCGACCACCTCCTCGCGCGGTGCCACCGCGTTGACCACCGCCAGCACCGGGTGCTGGATCTCCTCCAGCCGCGTCGCTGCAGTCGCAGTCGCAATATCCTGGATATCCACTTGTCCCTCGAGGTGATTGTCGGCATCCACAACAAAGAGCATACGCATACCGCGGCGGTGCAGTGCACGGATACGGGCGAGTGCCTCCCGTACCGTCGTGTCGGCACGCAACAGCAGCACGCGCGGATCCATCAGGGCACCAGCGCTATCCGCCGGATAGGCGAGAATGGCGCGCAATTCGTCCGCATCCGCCTGGGGCAGCCGCGTTAAGTAGTTTTCCTGCGCCTGCGGGTCGCGCATGGACAACATTGCCGCGCTGCGGGAAGGATCCATATTGCGCAAAACCGGCGCCATCTGGGTTTCAGGGAGCGCGTCAATCGCCTGGATACCGATGTCCGGCAACAGCTGCACGGCATCGTCCGGATGATTTTCGACGAGATCGCGCTGCAGTGCCTGGATGGCATTATCGAGTCCGGGTTTCATCTCAGTCTTCCCCCTTACTTTCGGTTGCCGGCCCGGTATCACTTACGAACAGCGCACCCACCCCGATCCAGAAGATGTCCGCCAGCGCGGCGCGTGTCGTGTCGATTTCGTTACGTTCGGCGACCTCGGTCAGTAACTGCTGTTCCCCTGCCATTACTTTTGAGCGCTGCAGCACGCCCAGAAAAACGTCGTTGCGGTTGACCACCGGCAGACTGTCGTGGGTCAGCCAGGCGGGATGATTGGTCACCGTCTGAACCGCGGCCCGGGCGCTGAGCACGATAGACGCCGGTCGCATCACACGCTGAATCATACTCCGGTCACGTTCGCCGAGCAGGTCACTCAAGTCCACTATACCAGCCAGGTGGCGGTGCTGGTCCAGCACATGAATCGTCTGCCCGCTGCGCTGACTGGCACGCCGGAATAGGCGCAATGCGTCGCCCACGCGCTGGTCCGGTATAAAAGTCACGACGTCCGCATCCAGGAACGAACCAATCACCGTTTCCGAGTAACGCAGGCGCAGCCGCAACCGCGCCGCCGCATGACGTGGCATGACCGCAAGCAACGCTTTCAGTCGGTCGCGTTCGATCAGGCGAAGAACCGCCACAGCGGCCGAAACAGGCACCTTAGCGAGTATCTCACCGCCGGTCTTATCCGTCAGCTGTGCAAGGCACCGGCCGGCCGAACTCGGCGTCATGTTCTCCAACACATTGGCTGCCAGCTGAAGTGGCATGACCTCGAATATCGCCTTGATATCACCACTGTCAAGGCGCGCCAGTGTGCGGGCGGCTGCAGCCGGGTGCAGAGTAATATAGCCTTTCGCAAGCGGGTCAAACACGCTCACTTTCCTGCTCCTCGACGACCAGCGCAACGCTTTCCAGGAAATGTCGCGCCGGGATCCAAGCCTCGCCTTCTCCGGTCTCCACGATCACTGCCACCTGCGTCAGTTCCACAATCTCGCCCTCCATGCCCTGCATCCGCACCTTCTGACCGGGCCGGTAAGCCTTGCGCACATAGTGTGAAGCCATGATATTGCGCACGGCATCACCTGCACCAATGCCAAACGCCAGCGCAGCGCTACCGAAAAGTGCCGCGGCTGCCAG
>CAMYLH010000914.1 GCA_947259065.1 uncultured Desulfobacterales bacterium | reverse complement strand
ATACCTGAAAAACACAAAAATTAAAGTAAGAGGCCAAATTCTGCGGCGTACCAAAGAAGGATTTGGAGTTGAACTGTTCAGGAATCGTAGCCTTGTAGATGGGAAGATCGTAAAGAAAAAAGTTAGCGTTTGATAATCTTCTCGGATGTTCGTGCATCTTTTCTGCCAGCTGCTTAATCTTAAATTCGGATGAGGGCGCCCGGAGAAAATAACGGCATTTTGAGAAAATTAGGGATTTAAGGCAGACTTTCATTAGCTCTGCCTTAAATTTTTTATATTCGGAGGTTGGATTTATGAATCAGATTAATATGGAAATGACTGACCAAGATACGATCATCCTCAGTACTCGATCAGGAAAAGATCGACGGACTAAAAGCGGTTTTAATATTCGCTCATTGTTATTTGGTGGCAAAAGAGAAAAAATCCGCCGCCAAGAAGATAAAAGAAGGATTTTTTACATTGATCACTACAGCCCTAAGCTTTTTATTATTATCGTGTCTATTCTTTTTCTCTGTGCCCTTGATGCCTTGTTAACACTATCTTTATTGCATCGCGGAGCGTATGAAGTAAATCCGCTTATGTCGTTTTTTCTTGAGTTCGGGCCTTATACTTTCTTCGTTAGCAAATATTTATTAACCATCATACCAGTAATTTGTCTGTTGATGTTCATGATAAAAATAAGCACCCGTTCAGTGTTGCACATTATGGCTGTATTTTATATAGCCGTTGTTGCATGGGAACTTTATTTGATTTCTAATGTGGCATATATTCCTGACCTTCAGTCTCTGCCTAAAATGCTCACTGATTCGCAAATTATCTGCTAAATGGTTATTCCCTGCGATAACCCTATTTCAGACCAGAGAATACCCTTATGAAACTCATCGAAAAATTAGATATGCGATGGAACAAAACCGGCACATACAAAAGTCGCTGGGGGTTGTTTCTATGTTTCTACTGCAATCGGAAAGTTGAAAAAAATTTAGCTGATGGGTGCAAGGATAAATCCTGTGGATGTGCTCGGTACGAAATCAAAGCGGAAACACAAACCATTCATGGTCAGACGCCAACAAAATTGTATCAGAGATGGGTAACTATAAGAAACCGGTGCTCGAATTCAAATAATCGGAGCTATAAAGTTTACGGATCTAATGGGATAAAAGTATGTATCGAGTGGCGAAACGATTATCAACCATTCAAAGAATGGGCATTAAAAAATGGATACCGTGAAGGGTTTGATTTATGCAGGAAAGATGTTAGAAAGGATTACACCCCGGGAAACTGCTTTTTCGCGAAAGGCGCTTATAATTCAAGGCATACAACAACGACCAAAATGACTTGGGATAAAGTTAGGACTATCCGGCAACTTTACAAAGACGAGAGTATGTCCCAAGACCAATTAGGCAAAAAATTCAGGATTTGCCCATCAACAGTAAGCAGGATTGTAAATAATAAATTGTGGATAGAAGAATAAAACTAATCGTTGTGAAGTATGACACAAAAACTCAACACAGTTGACCAAGTCGTCGATGGAATAATTGCCGAGCTTCCTTTAGAATCCAGAATAAGCACAGCCAATTTAGATGAAGACGAGTTTCGGGTGGTTGAATTAACACTGGGAAAATACATTCGGCACAAACTCGATCAATTGGATGTTATTGTAAATAAGAAGCTCATGGAAGATTGTCTTGAGAAGTCCGAAGAATCATTGGATGAGGTTGACGCAGCCACCGTAATATTAAAGGAACTCTGGAATCAGTTGCGGGAAACCCATAAATTAAGGGTTGTGAAATGAGCGTGATTAATAGGTTTTCAGGGATCATCGTAATTGTATTTCTGTTGGCTGTCTCTGCCAGTTCATTGGCCGGTCAATTCAAGATCACAAGGGTCACTGATGGAGACACAGTCAAGGTAACCGGTAATGATGTCAAGATGACAATCCGTCTTGTCGGAATCGATGCTCCAGAAACCTCGAAAAAGAAAAATCAACCTGGTCAGCCATTCAGCAGGAAATCTACAAAATACCTTGCCAACCTTGTTTTAAACAAGTCAGTTGAGGTGAAATC
>CAMYLH010000913.1 GCA_947259065.1 uncultured Desulfobacterales bacterium | reverse complement strand
CAGGCGTTTTCGGTGGTGATTATCCATGCAGCGGGTCGATATTGAGAAACTCCCCTACCCTCCATTAATTTAAGAAGCAATATCACCGCAGGCATCATCATCGAACCGGTGTGTCCAGCATCTCAAGATGTAGCCGTTTGCCGGTATATGGGTGCATAGCGGCGACGGCTTCGTCCAGTTCGACCCCCAGGCCGGGTTTGCTTGAAGGGATGATATATCCTTCTTGCCAGCAAATAGGCTCTTTCAGAATCTCGGCCTGAAAACCGCCCCAGGTTTGAATGCCTTCCTGAATCAGGAAATTTGGGCTGCAGGTGTCAATCTGGATATTGGCGGCACCCTCAATCGGGCCACAATACAGATGCGGTGCAATCAAGGCATAGTGTGCTTCCGCCATGCCGGCAATCTTCTTGGCTTCGAGAATTCCGCCGACCCTTCCCAGCGCCATTTGCAAAATGGATGCGGCCTGCTTACTCAGCAATCCGGCAAACTCATACTTGGTCGCAAGCCGCTCCCCCGTTGCGATGGGGATGCTGGTCGAGCGTGCAACCCTTGCCATTTCTTCCATGTTTTCGGGGGGAACCGGCTCCTCTAACCAAAGCGGATCGTACTTCTCCAGCCGTTTGGCCAGACGTATGGCGCTGGCAGCGGTCATCTGGCCATGGGTGCCGAAAAGCAGGTCGCATTTGCTGCCGACGGCATCTCGCACGCGCCTTACGAAATTTTCGGCATGTTCCAGCGCCTCCAGCGACAGTTGTCTGGGATCATACGCAGAATAGGGTCCGGTCGGGTCAAATTTTACCGCGCTAAAGCCGATTTTGACGTACTCAGCCGCTCGTTCAGCGGCGAGCTCAGGGTCATTATAGACATTTGTTTGATCCGATTCCTGCGGATAGAGATACGAATACGTTCTTAACTTCTCATGAACCTGCCCCCCGAGCAACTCGTAGACTGGTCTATCGAGTTCTTTGCCGATAATGTCCCAGCATGCCATTTCAATGGCACTGAGCACCCCCATAATGGAAAGGTCGGAACGCTGGGTATAGCCGCTGGAATAAACGATTCGCCAAAGCCGTTCAATCTTGAAGGGGTCTGACTCCGCAACATAGCGCTCAAACACATCCTCTATCATGCATACCGCTGACCCCGTTGTCCGTTGTCAGCTTTAAAAATACCCAGTAAAGCCCGCCGTAATGGGGGGCTGGGTTTTCCACCACATACGTTCTTATATCCTTGATCTTCATGAGGTTTACTTCCTTGCGATGAGGTTATACCCCAGACTTCAATAACCATCAACGGTTCTATAATCAAAACAAAGGTCGTCGCTCTATCCATCAAGCTATCCGAAAAGCGGGGCTGCGAATAAAAAGCCGGGATATAAAATCCCGGCTTTCATATGCCCCGAAGGCGGTTTGCCTAAACAAGGCGTTTATTTACCCGGCAGAGCCGTCGTGACCGTCCAACTAAACAGCCATGGCCTCTACCAGGGCAATTTTTTTATTCACGCATCAGGTTTTCTTGAACCACCATCTTTCGGAGTTGCGCTGTCCATCCGCTTCCATGTGGCCCGAAATGTCGCCATGGCCGATTTTGTCGGAGTTGGCTTCCACAATCTGGGCAAACATCGGGACAATGGTTCCGCCCTCATCTCTGCAGATTGCCTGCATCTCGGCATACATCTGGGCCCGTTTCTTTTCGTCGAGTTCCGCCTTGGCGGCCACCAGCAGCTTGTTGAATTTTTCGTTATTCCATTTCGTATCGTTCCAGGGTCCGCCGGCGGCATAGGCTATGGAAAACATCAGGTCTTCGGTCGGACGTCCGCTCCAGTAGCACATGACAAATTCTTTTACCGTCCAGACATTGCTCCAGTAGCCGTCGCTGGGCTCCCGGACCACATTGATCTTGATGCCGGCTTTTTTGGCATGCTCCTGATACAGGATGGCGGCATCGTCGGCACCCTGAAAGGCGGCTTCGGCGGTATGCAGGTTAAAGGTGTGATCCTGCATGCCGAGATCTTTGGCAAAATAGCGGTTGACCGGTGCGATGGGGTGGTCGTTGCCGGCCTCGCCATAGCCGTTTAGAATGCGCTTGACCATCTCCTCCCGGTTGACGGCGTACTTGAGGGCCAGACGGACATTGTTGTCGTCATAGGGCTTCGTGGTGGTCATCATGGGCATGGTGTAGTGGAAGGTCGCCGTCACCGCCATGATCTCGATGCCTTTGGACCTTTTCAGGAGGTGGACCGTTTTGCGCTCGCAGCGGTCCATGAAGTGAATCTGCCCGGTCTTGACCGCGTTGGTCCTGGCATTGACATCGTTGATGCTGAGGGTTTCCACCTTGTCGAAGTGCGCGCGGCCTTCTTTCCAGTAGTTCGGATTTCGTCTCGTGAGGGCAGTCACACCCGGTTCCCAATGCTCAAGGATGTAGCCACCCGTTCCGATCCCCTTTTCGAAATCTTTGCCTTTGGTGCCGGCCTTAAACACGGGCATATGATAGTCGGCCATGATGAACGGAAAGTCGGATGATAGTCGGCCATGATGAACGGAAAGTCGGCCACGCCGGCGTTAAGTTCGAAAATCACGCGATGTTTGCCGTCCGCCTTGATGTCCTGGACCGGCTCAAGGTAAGTCTTGGCATTGGACTTGGATTCTTCCCCCCGATGGTGGTTCATGGAATAGATCACATCTTCCGCATCCAGCGATTTTCCGTCGTGAAATTCCACACCCTTGCGCAGGTTGAAGATCCATTTCTTGGCATCCGGCGAGGATTCCCAGCTCTCGGCCAGTTCCGGCTGGGGCTGAAATTTGTAGTCGATCTCCGTCAGGCAGTTTCTCAGCTGTAATTCCACGTTGATGTTCCAGCTGGAAGTGTGGGTGGCCGGATCCAGGGTGTCGGTGGTAGATCCTCCGGTTATGGCCTGGATAAAATGCCCGCCCTTCTGCGGCATCGCCGCCCCGGCCGGCCTGGAAAGCAGGGCCGGTGATACGGCCGCCGCTAATCCGAGGGCGGCTGCCCGGGCTAAAAATTGCCTCCGGCTGATTTTTCCTTCTGCAAACAGTTTTTCCAAACGATCCAATGTGGTCATATTACCCTCCTTTGGTGGTTGATGTGAACGAAACATGGCTTGTTCATACGAATGCCTGATAGGCGATTTGCCTTTATCGGTCGTTAGATTTCCGCTGCGGAGCGCATAACCTGTTAATGATCGAATATTCAATTTTCAATCTTCAATTCTCCGCCTCTCTACGATACCGGAAGCCGGCGGATCCGGATTAGGTCAAGGTCGAGTTGCTTTTGCACCATAAAGGTTTCTCAGGCAAAAATCAAGTGCCACGATCATGAAAATCGGATATAGCTTGACGAGGCTTGCACCTGCCAAGAAAAATGGCTGCCGGAGTCACTTCCGGCAACGGTTTCATCGTTTTATCGAGCCGACATCCGGACGGGCCAGTTCGAGCCCGTCATTTCTCAAGTCCGGGCGTGCATTGTTCTGAAGCATGGGCAAAAATGGAAACCACCGCATCACTGATTATTCTGACCCCGGTTTTACTGCCCTTGATGCCGCAGATCGGGGTCGATCCGCTCCATTTCGGTGTCATTTTGGTACTCAACCTGGTAATCGGTTTAACGACACCCCCCGTTGGCGTCTGTTTGTTTATCACCTGTTCCATCGGCCAAACCAATCTGGAGAAACTATCCCGTGCCATTTTGCCCTTTTTGCTGGCATCGATTTTGGTTCTTCTGATCTGCACCTAAAGACTCTTTGATAAGCCCTGCCTGATGGCGCAATGGGTCTTTGATCGGAATAAAGTGATGGGAGATGAACGGAATAACCACCTGCCCACCATGATGATTTTAGAAAAATAAATTCGAAAATTCATTGCCCACTGTGTTCCATCAATGTAAAAAGGATGTAAAT
>CAMYLH010000912.1 GCA_947259065.1 uncultured Desulfobacterales bacterium | reverse complement strand
GTAGCGTGACAGATAGGCCAGTACGGCAGCCGGTCCGGCGAAGGGGCGTTTGGCGTAGACGACCCACTCGCATTGACGCAATGGCTTGAGCCAATCGTTAAAGATCCTCGTCTCAGCGAGTGCTTCATGTTCACCGAAGAACTGCAGCTTACCGGCATGATAGGCGTCGCTGAGTTTCTCGAGGAACAAGCGCCGGAACAGTTGCGAGAGCACGCGCACAGGCAGAAAGAAGCCCGGCCGGCAGGCGACCCAGCGTTCACCATCGAGCGACAGACCCCCGCCGGGGACGATACCGTGCACATGGGGGTGGTGGATCATCGCCGAGCCCCAGGTGTGCAACACCAGTGTCACGCCGATGCGGGCGCCCAGATGCCTGGGGTCGGCAGCAATCGTGCGCAAGGTCTCGGCGGCCGCCTTGAACAGGATGCCATAGACCACCGACTTGTTCTGGTAGGCAATATCGCGGATCGGCGCTGGCAAGGTAAAGACCAGGTGATAGTAGTCGACGGGCAGGAGGTCTGCCTGACGGGCCTCCAGCCAGCGCCGGGCCGCACTGGCCTGACATTTTGGACTGGCCGGCTCGTGAGCGGCGCCAGTGCGGCCCGTGGGCGCGGAAGATATCCGCGACCTCCAGGGTAGACATGCCCGCGGCCTAGAGGGGCGGCCCGATCTCCAGGTACTCCAGTGGGCCTTTCACCTCGCGCAGGAGTTTGGCCGCGACCTGGCTATAGCGGGCGGTGTTCTCAAGCTTCTTGTGCCCCAAAAGCACCTGGATGACGCGAATATCCTCGTGGTGCTCGAGCAGGTGTGTGGCGAAAGCGTGACGAAGCGAATGCAGCGATACCGCCTTGTCGATCCTGGCGGCCTTGCGTGCCCGATGGAACGCACGATTGAGCTGACGGGTCGATAAGGGGTTCACGGGGTTTTGTCCCGGAAATAACCAGCCACCTGGCAGCATCTGTCGATGCGCATGGGCATGGCGCCACCACGCACGTAACAGGTTGAGCAAGGTGGGCGAGAGCATCGCATAGCGGTCGCACTTGCCCTTGCCCTGCTCGACGTGAATGACCATCCGTTCACTATCGATATCAGTGACGCTGAGGTGAACGACTTCACTGGCACGCAGGCCGGCGCCATAGGCCACGCCCAGGGCGGCTTGATACTTCAGACTGCCGGCTGATTGCAGCACACGCGTCACCTCCTCGAGACCCAGGACCACCGGTATCTTGCGCGGCTCATGGACGTGGCTCATCTTCGCCATGGCCTCGGGGCATTCGAGGGTGGTCCCGAAGAAAAACGTCAGGCCTGTGATGGTGATCCCCTGTTCGACCAGGTGCAGCTGATACTGTCTCAGGTCCTCGGCACTGGCCGTATCCGGGGCCCGTTTAAGAAAGCACGTGAAGTTTTTGACTGCGTGGATGTAAGCTGCCTGCGTCTGGGGTGCGAGTTTACGCAGTGCCATATCTTCGCTCATGCGCTGGCGTAACGGACTGATTTGCGGGGTATTGTGTGTCATGGGTCTGCTCCTGTGTCGTGAATCGAGGCGACATGCCTCTACCCTCAACATAGGCAACAGATGCTTAATGCATTGATTCACTCAAATCGTCCCACCCCCTACCGCGCGAAGAGCGGTTTAGTCCATCGGCCAGAAGCGGACACACAGCAAGATCAGAAACGGCCCCGAAGGGCCGTCTCTGTGAAAGTGTTATGCCGCTTTCTTACGTCTGGATATCCCGATCAGCCCCAGCAGACTGGAGCCGAAGAGCCAAACAGCAGCAGGCAGGGTACCTCGCTGCCTCGGAAAACTTGTACCCCTGCGGTAACCAGCGCCACTGCATCCCGTTTGGAGTCTTCCGTGTAGTTCCGTCTCTTGCGCGTCTCCGTTGCCATATCTCACCTCGTCATGGCAGTTTGCAAGCTTGACGCAGCGTCCGGATGTAGTAGACCACCTCATAGAAGGATATGGATGATGTTCGGCGGACGGCCGTGCTTTTTTCTAAGCTCAGCCAGTTTTTTATCGAGATCCTTGTTTTCGGCCTCCCAAACCTGGCCGTTCTGGGCCTCCAGGATGTAATACTCAGCATCATGAACTGCTTCATTTGCGCCCGTAAGCGGCGCGAAGAAAAGAAGTTACGCCGAATATTTTATTGCCGGGTTAATAGCAGGCCTTCAATCGTTAATCTGTAATTGCTCGCACAGCCTGAACGACTAGCCTATACTTCGGCGTTCGTTTAGCGTGCTTGGGTTTTGCTGCAATTCTCAGGCAATATTCCACAATGCTCAGTGTAACGAAAAACCCTTAATCTAAAGAACAGGAGGAACAGAAAATGGTACGATTTCTAAAGACGATATGCGTCACTGGATGCGGTTTCATACTCTCAATGGCAAGCGCCATGGCAGATGAAGTTTTGATGCCGTTCGTGCTGGCCAGCACCTCAAGCGGTGAGGCTGTATCCGTGACCTCGGAAGTCAAATCAAAGTTGACCGGTTCCGGTTTTGAAATTGTCGGTGAATATTCTCCGTACGAGGGGGCCCAGATCGTGGTCGTGACCAACGACACCATGAAGGACCATGCTGGCAAAACCGACTTCGGTGCTTATGGTGCCATTGCGCGTGTTTCGATCACCAAAAACGGTGATGTCACGGAAGTTGTCTATACAAACCCGGAGTATATGGCCGCCGCCTACCGTATGGCAGGCGATATGGTGGATATTCGGAAGCAGCTTGAGGGAGC
>CAMYLH010000911.1 GCA_947259065.1 uncultured Desulfobacterales bacterium | reverse complement strand
GAATTCATCTGGAGAGCGGACATCCACCAGCACGACATCATTTGCTCCTTTGGAAACTTGAACGTGGGGCAGGAAGGCCCGAATGCCGAAGTCGGGTTCTGCTGCGGTATAGGTTGCCGGTGATACCGTCGGAGGTTCAATGGTTAACGCCCTTCCTTCCAAACTCCATTTTTTGCGACCTCCGTTCATTATCCGCACATCCTTGTGCCGGTAGATTTTTAACTGCCAGAACGCCCAGGCGGCAAACCAGTTATTGTTGTCTCCATAAACCACAACCGTTGTGTTTTTGGAAATACCGCTGCTTCCCAGCAAATGTTCCAGGTCTTCCTTTTTGATGATATCCCGCTGGATCTGATCACAAAGTTGAGTGTCCCAGTTCCAGCCCACGGCACCGGGTATATGGCCGTCATCATAGGCGCTGGTATCAACGTCGACCTCGACGATTACGACATTTGTATCATTCTTATGTTCGCTGACCCATTCCGTTGAAACCACTGCATCTGTGTTGGCATAATTCGACATCGTAAGCATCTCCAGTTTTGATCGTACGATCTAGTTTACAATTTGTATTCAAGACTCTTTTTAGCGTTTATAACCTGTAAAATTAAATACTAATTTCCAGATTGCAATAAATTAAGTCCTGGTTCCAGAAGTTGCCCTGTTGTTAGGGCAATTTTTATTAGCTTCGTATTTGATTAAAACAAGATTTCGTAATCTGTAATCTAAATTTCCCCCCTTTTTTGCATAGCTTCAACACATCAAACAATTTGGAGAAATCTTAAATGTTTTCTGTAGGCAATCCACAAAAATAAGCAACCTAAAAAAGATTAGATTTGTCATACGCAACCTGAAAATTCATTCCTTTCAACGCACTTAAGGTTATCGTAAGAATCACTACGTCATTGAGGCATCAAATAGCGCAAAAGATATCCGGTGCTGGCTTGTTTTGTTAGGGTTTTGGCGCGAATCGCTATTGACTTTTTTCCCGTTTTCTTTAGATTTCATCTATGATAGACCATTTTAAATTGATGAAAATATATCTGGTATTCTTGAACTTTTATAATTGTGTAATTTAAAAATTTGCATTCATCACTTANNAGAAGGAGGGCGCATGTTTTCATTAAAGGTGAACGGGAAAAAGTATAACATTGATGCGTCGACGGAGACGCCGCTCATGTGGGTCCTGCGGGATCAACTGGGATTTACCGGCGTCAAGTATGGCTGCGGCATCGGAGAGTGCGGTTCCTGTACGGTGCTGATCGATGGCGAGGCCGCAAGGTCCTGCACTATCGACGCAGGCAGCGTCCAGGGCAGCGACATCCTGACCATCGAGGGGATGCCCGAGGACCACCCGCTCAAGCAGGCCTGGATCGCCGAGCAGGTTCCCCAGTGCGGCTATTGCCAGCCGGGCATGATCCTGCAGGCCACCGACTTTTTAACGCGCGATCCCAGCGCATCCGAAGAAGAGATGGCCGAGGCAATGGATGATGTGATCTGTCGTTGCGGGACCCACCCCAGGGTGATGAAGGCCATGAAAAAGGCGGCCAAACAGATGAAGGCCAAAGGAGGTGCCGCATGAAAAAGGAAATGACGCGCCGGACATTTATCAAGAGCACTGGCCTGATGATTGCCGCCTGCGCAGCGCCGGGCGGCCTGGTGAATGTTTCCTTGGGTCTGGCCGGGAACGTCGCGACCTTCAAACCGCATGCCTTTCTGGAGATCGCCACCGATGACACGGTCACCGTCTGGGTGGGCCAGACCGAGCTGGGCCAGGGCACCCACACCGGCATTGCCATGATTTTGGCCGATGAACTGGGGGCTGATTGGAACCATGTGCAGGTCAAACAGGCGCTGGCCGGGGATCCGTTCAAGGATCCCATGTGGAAAATGCAGTTTACCGGCGGCAGCACCAGTCTGCGTCACCGCTGGGACCTTTTCAGAAACGTGGCAGCGTCCGCCCGCGAGATGCTTATCGAGGCCGCCGCCCGGGAATGGGGCGCCAAGGCAGCCGAATGCAGGGCCGAAAACAATAAGGTACTGCACCCGGACGGCCGCAGCATGCGCTTTGGCCAACTTTGCAAGAAGGCATCAGCCCTTCCGGTTCCCCAAAAGCCGCCGCTCAAGGATCCTAAAGACTACCGCATCATCGGCAGCAAAAAGGCCCGGCTGGACATACCGGACAAGGTTGGCGGGCGCACGAAATTCGGCATCGATTTTACGGTGCCCAACATGATCATCGCGGCATTGGCCCGCCCGCCGGCCTATGCCGCCCGGCCGCTTTTCGTTGATGAAAAAGCAGCCAAGGCAGTGCCGGGGGTACTGGCAGTGGTGCCCCTGGGGGACAAAGTGGCGGTCTGCGCCAAGACCACCTACGCCGCCCTGCAAGGCCGCGATGCACTGGATATCAAGTGGTCAGGAGGCACCCATCCCGACCTGAACGATGAGAACCTTGACAAATGGTACGATGAATTTCTCGCCAAGACCGGAGTCATTGCCGAAGCCAAAGGGGATGCCAAAAAAGCC
>CAMYLH010000910.1 GCA_947259065.1 uncultured Desulfobacterales bacterium | reverse complement strand
ATAGTGTCAGCACCCGGTCTTTCAGATCAATTGCGATATCTTTTTTGTCCACCCCGGGAAGTTCGGCTTTGATCACAAAATGATCGTCTTTTTCGTACAAATCGACTGCCGGATTCCACATACCCATAGCGGTGTCATCTTCCATTCGACCGGCGGGCCAATACGGGCCATTAAACATTCGATTGATCCTGTTTCTCATCGCTGTCATCTCCCCATAAGGATTCCATCTAACTAAATTCATCATTTTTTGTCCCTCCTTGGATTTCGATATTTTGTCTTGTAACGAATGAAACGGCTCTTTGAGTTGGCCGTCTGTCTTTTGCTTAATTTGAATTTAAGTATATTTTATAGTTTGTCAATAATATATTTATAATTTTAGGTTGCATTACTTTTAATATGTATTAGAATATAGTAATGATACACGAGGCCAATATCCATAAAAGAATATTAACCAATAATTTTAGATCGCTAAACAATAAATCGATATGGAATCAGAATAAGATCTATCGTTGGCAATGCAATCCGCCCGGGTGCATCAGCTTTTTTCAGGATAACGTGAGGCTGAGATGGCACCATTCGAATTGGATTTCATATCAACAAGGAGGAAAACCAAATGAGTAAAATTATCGGAATTGATCTTGGAACAACCAACTCTTGTGTCGCAATCATGGAGGGAGGCGATGCCAACATCATCACCAACCCTGAAGGAGGCCGTACCACACCTTCCATGGTCGCAATGTCAGATGACGGTGAACGACTGGTGGGTCAGATTGCCAAAAGACAGGCCGTTACCAATCCTGAAAATACGGTTTTCGGCATCAAGCGGCTCATCGGTCGTCAGTATGACACCAAAGAAGTGCAGGATGACATTCGGGTGCTGCCCTACAAACTCGAAAGGGCCGCCAACGGAGATGTTCACATCAACCTGCGCGGCAAACAGTACAGCCCGGCTGAAATTTCATCCTTTATATTGGCAAGCATCAAAAAAACAGCCGAAGAGTACCTGGGTGAAAAGATTACGGATGCCGTGATTACAGTGCCGGCTTACTTTAGCGACAGCCAGCGGCAGGCCACCAAAGATGCAGGCAAAATTGCGGGTCTCAATGTTTTGAGAATCATCAACGAACCCACGGCTGCTTCTCTGGCATACGGACTGGACAAGAAAAAAGATGAAAAAATTGTGGTGTTTGACCTGGGTGGCGGTACCTTTGATGTTTCTGTTCTCGAAATCGGGGACGGCGTATTTGAGGTCAAAGCCACCAACGGTGACACCCATTTGGGTGGAGAGGATTTCGATTTGCACCTGAGAACCGACAAGATGGCCTTGCAGCGTCTGAAAGAAGCCGCTGAAAAAGCCAAAATCGAATTGTCCGCTTCCATGCAAACGGAAGTCAATCTGCCGTTTATCACCGCCGATGCCAACGGACCCAAGCATCTGGCCATCAAAATAACGCGGGCCAAGCTGGAAAGTCTGGTGGATGATCTGCTCGACAAGCTCGAATCCCCCTGCCGGACCGCGTTGAAAGATGCCGGCCTTTCGACCGGGGACATAAACGAGGTCATCCTGGTCGGCGGTATGACCCGCATGCCCGCGGTTCATGAGCGGGTGAAAAAAATATTCGGCAAAGAACCCAACAAGGGGGTAAACCCGGATGAAGTCGTCGCCATGGGTGCTGCCATTCAGGGTGCTGTTTTAAAAGGTGATGTCCAGGATGTGTTGCTGCTGGATGTAACCCCGCTTTCCCTGGGTATAGAAACCCTGGGTGGGGTGATGACCAAGCTGATTGAAAAAAACACCACGATACCGGCAAAAAACAGCCAGATTTTTTCCACCGCCGAAGACAATCAGCCGGCGGTATCGGTTCACGTGCTGCAAGGAGAACGTGAAATGGCGTCGGGCAACAAAACCCTGGGCCGCTTTGAGCTCACCGGAATTGCGCCGGCGCCCCGGGGCATGCCTCAAATCGAGGTCGTCTTTGATATCGATGCCAATGGAATTGTGGAGGTGTCGGCCAAAGATCAGGCCACCGGAAAGCAGCAGTCTATCCGGATCACCCATTCGTCCGGTTTGACCCAGGAAGAAATTGATCGGCTGATCAAGGATGCTGAACTTCATGCCGGCGAGGACAAGGCAAATAAAGAACGGATCGATGCCCGCAACACAGCCGATGCCCTGATTTATGCCACCGAAAAATCCATGGCTGAACTCGGTGATAAGCTGCCCGTGGGCACCCGAAATGAGGTTCAAGGCGTTATCAGTGATCTCAAGCGCGCCATGGAAAGTAACAATACCTCAGAAATCAGGCGCTTAACGGAAACCTTAACCCATGCCTCCCATCGGCTGGCGGAATCTGTGTACCAGCAGCCGGGGACCGGGCAGGAGTCTG
>CAMYLH010000909.1 GCA_947259065.1 uncultured Desulfobacterales bacterium | reverse complement strand
CCGTCACCACACATTGATCCGGGCGGGATATCGAGTAGACATGCTCGACACCATCGATTTGATGGAGAAATTTTTCCAGCGGCGTGGCAATTTGGCGCTCCACCTGCTCGGCACTCAGTCCGGGTGCCGCCACGAGCACATCCGCCATGGGCACCACAAACTGGGGCTCTTCCTCACGCGCCGTGATCATTAAAGCCACAATGCCGCCGGCAAACGCAACCAGCAGCAGGAGCAGCGGCAGGGGCCCCTCCATGGTTGCGCCGAGCATACGTGATAGCCAATCGGATCTTTGGGTTGTGAACTCTGCCATATCAGGTTAGAATTTGTTCAGCTTAAACAGAGAAAAAAGGGAGACTCAAGATATTTGACTATGGCAAAATTAATACTCCGTGTCAACTGGTTAGTCGTTTGGGAAAAAGGAAGCAAAACACTATGATTTCAATTTGTTATTTAGGGGTTTGGTAACATAAACAACCGGTTTTTGGATCCGGTTTGACCTGTGGGCATAGATGTGAAATGATGCGGTTAAAATAACTTTCAGTTCTTATCTTCAGTCTTCAATAGTCATTATTCAATTCCGGCTTGTCCGGGTTGGGTACCTGGAGAAACAAATGAAGCCGCAACCCTGGAAAACACTTCAAAGCCGAGGTGTGTATAAGAACCCATGGATGAGTTTACGCGAAGATGTTGCCGAAATGCCCGACAGACGGACGACGATTTACGGGGTGGTGACCTTCGGTGAATGTGTCGGCGTGGTTCCGTTTATTGATACCGATCACGTGATGTTGGTGCGCCAGTATCGTTACGTACAGGGAGAAAACCACCGCTGGGAAATTCCCACCGGTGGTGTCGACGAGGGGGAAACCCTTGAACAGGCCGCCCAGAGAGAACTGGCAGAGGAGGCCGGCTACAACGCAGGTCGATTGATCCACCTCAGTAGCTACTATACATCTAAATGCATCTGTGATGAAACCGCCCACATTTATATGGGGGAAAATTTGACAGTCACCGTTGCCCTGCCGGATGAAACAGAGTTTTTAGAAAAACGTGTTTTTCCCTTTGAAACGGCCTTGCGCATGTCCCTGGGAGGAAAAATCATGGACAGCATGAGTGTGCTGGGGCTTTTACTGGCGGCACGGCGCCTGGGGAAATGATTTGCGAATGACGACTGACAAATGATGGAGACATTTTTAGATTTCATGCCTCTCTGAGCTGCTGGCTCAACTCTACGGGCCATAAGCGCTAACTTAAAACTCAAACCCGGATAAACCAGAAATAACAAATTATAAGCACCAAATTACAAATAAATTCCAATATCCAAATCTCAATTAAGATTAAACGCCAATAGTTTGGAATTTTGAATTTCGGTCATTGTGATTTGCGTCATTGTGATTTGCCCTTCGGCCTGGCTCAGGGTGGTGGTGAGTCCTTCGACCTTGCTCAGGACCGTGAGCCTGTCGAACGGCTTGTCGAACCATTTGATATTTGTGATTTGTTATTTGAAATTTTTAATTGCTGAAACCTGAATCCTTACGTTTTTTGGAATATGTTGCCAGAGAAAACCCGATAAGGTCCGAAATTTGACTGTACTGTGTGGGCTGGCTACAAATTCACCGGTGGATCCCATCAACTCTCGTGCCAGTGCCGCAGATATGCCCCGGTACGGGGAGCTGCTGTTGGATTCTTAACCAGATCGGCGCGCAGCTGCTGCAGATCAGCACCTACATCCACATCGTACCATTGCGGCAGCCGATGCACTTTCAACTGCAGGCGGCGGCAGGCGTCAAGGGTTTGGGAAATTACTTGATCACTGCTCCAGGCAATGTTTTCAAATAATTCCGGCTGCATCTGTTTCATTCCGATAAGATAGTAGCCGCCGTCATGGCCCATTCCCAGGGAGACGTCATAATGCTTCAACTGCCGGAAGGCTTTTTCTAAATAGGCTAAGGGCAGGGTCGGACCGTCACTGTTCATTACCACCACTTTTCGGTAGCCGTTTTGGAAGCGGTCGGCCAGGGTGTTGGCAAGCCGCTCTCCAAGATCGGCGCCTTGCTGTGGTATCAGGCTGAATCCCTTGGGTATCAGGCTTTGGAAATAGGAACGTGCTCCGACCGGGGCATAAGCCAGGCAGTGCTCGACGCCCTGAACCCTGCCTGCCAGCTCCAGTGTATCCAGCATCAAACAGCGATAAAATTGGGCGGCTTCCTGCGCTGTAAAGGGCGGACACAGGCGGGTTTTGGTCAAGCCGGGTTCGGGCTTTTTGGCGACTACGATTAGCGAAGCATCCATCGGCAAATTAATAACTCATTAAAACTGTTTGATTTTTTGAATTTGAATCATTGGAATTTATTTGTTTTTTGGGATTTGTTATTTGGGAATTACAGTTTTTCAAGGCTCGTTACTCCAATAATCCACAGATTGTATATCCATCCCCAGTGTTCTTCATCTCCGTACCTCTACCTTACCGTCTAAATATTTTTTAACCTCGGCAATGGGAATTTCTCGGCGGTGGAAAATACCGGCGGCCAGAGCCGATTCTGCCTCGGTGGCGGTGAAGACTTCATGGAAATGCTCAACCCGGCCGGCACCGCTGGAAGCAATCACCGGAATTGAAACAGCCGTTGCCACGGCATTGATGAGTTCGATGTCAAATCCCAGGTTGGTTCCGTCCCGATCGATACAGTTGAGCAGAATTTCACCGGCACCCAGCTTTTCACAAATCCGCGCCAGGGTGACCGCATCCAGGTTTCGACCTTCCCGACCACCCTTGATGGTACATTGATA
>CAMYLH010000908.1 GCA_947259065.1 uncultured Desulfobacterales bacterium | reverse complement strand
CCGAATTGCTGGCATCATTACAAACCCCCGCTTATATTACCCGCCAGGCATTGACCCAGCCCAAGTACATCAACCGGGCTAAAAAAGCGATTAAAAAGGCGTTTACTTATCAAATGGAAAATCGATGCTTTAGCCTGGTGGAGCTTCTCAGCACCTGTCCCACAAACTGGGGAATGACGCCGGAAAACGCTCTGAAATGGGCCGAGGAGAAGATGATGCCCTATTATAAATTGGGCGATTATAAAACACCGGAGCAGGAATGAGGACGGTTTAGATCGTTTGGATGGATTGAATCGTTGATGAGATGGACGAGGGACGAAAAGAGAAGGAGCTCGATTGGGCGTTACTGGTTATTAGTTATTTGTTATTGGGTATGATGACCCTCCATTTTATTCTAACATTGAAAACCTGGTTCTTTAGTCTATGATTTTTTACAACTCATTTATAGATGAAGGATGAGAATGGATCTTATTTTTCTAAAACGATTAACCAATAACGACTAACTCCCAGTGCCTTGAGCCGTTTTTATCGACTATCGAGGAACCCGCAAATAGGGCCGGGTGGCCAGCAACGAGCAGCCAGTTATTATTTTGAGGAGGCGTCATGCAAAGTGAAATTCAATTCGCCGGATTCGGCGGTCAGGGGATTATGGTAATGGGGCAGATTCTTGCCCAAGCCGCTATGGACGGGGGATTTGAAGTGGTTTGGATCCCTTCTTATGGGCCTGAGATGCGGGGCGGGACCGCTTATTGTACGGTAGTCATCAGCGACAGGCTCATTGGTTCTCCCATTATTCGCAATCCCAAACACTTGATTGCCATGAATCGACCTTCACTGGAAAAATTTGCACCCACCGTAAAATCCGGCGGGGTGATATTTATCAATAGTTCCATTATATCCATCAGCGCCGGTCGCAATGACGTTGATGTCATCAGCGTTCCCATCATCGAAATCGCTAAAGCATTGGGAAATGTCAGGGCCGCCAACATTGTTGCCCTGGCTGCATTCGTCACCCGCAGCAATGTTCTCGATTTTGCTTTGCTGCAAAAAGCCGTCAAGGATAAATTTGCCCAAAAAGAAAATCTCATTCCCCTCAATATGAAAGCGCTTGAGGAAGGTCAAAAGGCGGCACTTGCCAAATGAATCTTTCCATACCCGACCACATCCTATCGCTTAAACCCTATGTTGCGGGAAAACCGCTTGAGGAACTTGAACGGGAATATGGAATTACCAATGCCGTAAAACTGGCCTCTAATGAGAATCCCTTAGGGCCTTCACCCATGGCGGTTAAGGCCATCCAACGTGCACTAGAAACGATACATCGGTATCCCAACGGCGGAAGTTATGATTTGATCGGACGTCTTTCAAAACGATTGAAGATACCTCGCGAAACCATCGTTCTCGGCAACGGATCCGACGATATTATCCGGGGATGAAGCTGTCCTGCCCCAGCCTTCATTTCTATTTTATGATATCGTGATCCGCAGTTCCGGTGCAGTGCCGGTCGGGGTGCCCTTGAAATCCTATTCGGCCGACCTGGATGGCATGCTGGCGTGCGTCAATCCCAAAACTCGCCTGATTTTTCTGACCAACCCCCATAATCCCACTGGATCACTGATTTCAAGGGAACCACTCGAAGCCTTTATGGCCGCATTGCCGGCCGATGTCGTTTTGGTCATCGATGAAGCTTATATTGAATTTGTCAGGGATCGGGATTGCCCGGACAGCATCGATTATTTGAACTCCGACAAAATCGTGGTCGGACTACGGACATTTTCCAAAGCGTACGGTCTTGCCGGCCTTCGCATCGGATATGGGCTGATGCCCTCATATTTGGCCGATCTTCTCAACCGGGTCAGACATCCGTTCAATGTCAATTCACTGGCTCAGGCAGGAGCAATTGCTGCCCTCGAGGACGAGGATTTTTTGACCCAAACGGTTGCTTTGGTTTATGACGAATTGGAATTTTTATACACGGCACTGGATGATCTCGGTATCGAGTATCTGGAATCTCAGGCCAATTTCTTTCTCATTCGAGGTACTAAAAACGCCGATGAGATTTTTGAAGACCTTCTCAAGCAGGGCGTCATTGTGCGGTCGATGTCATCATACGGTTACCCGGATTTCATTCGGGTAAATGTCGGACGCCATCATGAGAATTTGCGATTGCTGGAAGCGCTGGAAGTTGTGCTGAAGAAATGA
>CAMYLH010000907.1:1160-2663 GCA_947259065.1 uncultured Desulfobacterales bacterium | reverse complement strand
TTTATAATTATTAACTTTTACATATTTCGTTTTATTCGAATAAAATGAAGTTTATTTTTAATTGCTTTATACAATTTAAAAGTGCTATTTTTTCCAATTTTGTAGATTAATTTTACGTATCTAAAATAACAATAAATAGCAACTGTTTGTTTGATTATTGAATAATTTTTGTTAGATAGTAAAAGTTTTGCTAATTGCAATGCCGACCGTTTATTAAAGATTAAAGGTGTAATAAATACTAAAGGACCTCTATCGATTTTAGACACCGGTTTTTGGGCCCATAAAGGGCGTACTCCTCTAGTTGGACGATCTAAAATATTACCCCGACTTGATACTGGAACAAATTGGCGCGCCAGGCCAGTTCCACGGACTAAACTTGGATTTACGCCTTTTTCCGCGGCAATCTGTTTAAAGACTCTTTCGTTTAATTCTTCCCCAACTTTCATGGTTGCACTAGTTTCGATCATTTCATCCATGTACCCATCTGCAGCTTTGTTAGCTGCTGCACCAGCTGCAAAAGACCCGACATCTTTCCCTATTTCAGCGGATACATTTATCGATAATGTGTCTTCGATCAATTGCCAAGCTCTGTCCCGCCATTGAAGATCGCTTTTGGAGGTTTCTAAATACTCCTTTGCCACAATTAAATTGTTAACCGGGGTTTGAACTTTATCTACAAATTCTGGCATATCACTTGTAGCTATACTTCCAGCAGTATAAGCTGGCCATCTACAAGGATTAAACGGAACTAAAGCTTGGGCAAAAACCTTCGGAACATATTTTGCTAAAAAAGGGATTTCTTCAGCCGCTTCAATAGAATTTACAGGAAGCTCAATCAGATCTATGATTTTCGTACCATTTTAAAAGTTTTATAAAAAGTAATAAGCATAGATAAGTATACATTGGACTAGTGAGATCATGAACTTGATAGTTGATTTCGTTTATTTCACTATTCCAATAATTTGACCAAGAATTTAAAAGGAATGATAATAAATCATTCAATATCTTACTCCTTAAAATTTCAATTAATTATAATCTATTTTAAATATATTGTCATTAATTAATTATGTCAAAGTTTTAGAATTAAATTTATTTAATTCTAAAACCTTTTTTAAGGTCCAAGAATAGCTCTTAAACAATAAACTTTAGTCACAAACTAAAAATAAACACTTTTTAACCCCTTTTAGTGTCTTTTTAGATTATACTTAAAAAGAGAGTGAATGGGTTAAAAAAGTGTTATAAAGTCATTATTTGTCATTTATCCTTAGAAGTGAAATAAAGCAACTTTATTTCACTTCTAAGGATAACGATTTTTCATCTCTATGAAGATATTTTGAATTAACTTTTTTTCTTAAAGAATCGAGTAGCCTTACCCGCAAGAGTTGGTTTTAACTCATCATCTTCTAAGTTTGAATCATCTAAATCTGAATCATTCGATGAATTATCATCTAAGGATGCAGTTTCAGATTTTTTAACATCTTTGGACGAGTCGTTTTCTTCATC
>CAMYLH010000907.1:0-1134 GCA_947259065.1 uncultured Desulfobacterales bacterium | reverse complement strand
ATAAATTTTTGTATTCGGATATAAAGTTTTTGATAAACATTGTTCAGCCAATGTATCTTCTAAATATTTCATAATAGCGCGACGTAGTGGACGAGCACCATAGATAGGATCATAACCCTCATCTGTTAAAAAGGCTTGAACAGATAAATCTACAATTAAGTTAATTCCTTTTTCTTTTAGTCGATTCTGAACTGATTTAATCATTAAATCACAAATTTCCCAAATATCAATTCGCGTTAAATGATTGAATACTACGATTTCATCAATACGATTTAAGAACTCTGGTCGGAAGAAATTTTTCAACTCATCATTTACTAATTTTGTTACTCGTTCAAAGATTTCAGGATCTTTAATTGGTTCAGGAACTGGTTCCCAACCCGCAACTGCATCGGGAGTAATTTTAAAACCTTCACCTTGTTCTGATTTTGGTTTAATTCCACTCTCTCTCTCAATGATTTTTGCTCCTAAATTCGTAGTCATAATAATCAATGTGTTACAAAAATCGATAACACGGCCTTTCGAATCTGTTAGACGTCCATCATCTAGAATTTGCAATAATAAATTAAATACATCTGGATGCGCCTTTTCAACCTCATCAAATAACACAACTGAGTATGGTTTTGACCGCACTGCTTCTGTTAATTGACCCCCTTCGTTGTAACCAACATAACCTGGTGGTGAACCGATAAGTTTAGCAACAGTATGTTTTTCCATGTACTCTGACATATCTAATCGAATCATACTATCTTCACTTCCAAACATATAGTCTGATAAAGTTTTTGTTAATTCTGTTTTACCAACTCCAGTTGGTCCAGCAAAAATAAAACTTGCAATTGGTCGATTTGGATTTCGTAATCCTACTCGTGCACGACGAATGGCTTTTGAAACGGCAACAACGGCATGTTTTTGTCCAATAATTCGTTCGTGAAGAGTATCTTCCATTTTTAATAAACGAGCAGATTCCGATCCTGTAATTTTTGTTACTGGAATTCCTGTCCAATTTGAAATTACATCTGAAACATCAGTTTCAGTAACCATATCTACATCACGACGACTAAAACCTCGAGCTTCACTAGTTAAAGCTGATTGTTTCATAATTCGAATATGTGTTCGAACTTCCATTTCATGATCTAA
>CAMYLH010000906.1 GCA_947259065.1 uncultured Desulfobacterales bacterium | reverse complement strand
ATAATGAGTACATGGCGCTCTTGTTACGGTCCAGAATTTCCTGAATCTCTTCCTGGCTCCGGACTATTCCCTGCGGACCGGCCCTGCTAGCGCTGCTTTCTGGACGAGTCCCGTTAGCCCTTATAATGCCCTGCCCGCTGCCGCTTCCCTTCGCCGGTAAACCGGTCGCTCCCAGGACTGTATTATGTGCAACACCAGCATCGATCCCCGCGCTGCCCCGGGTGATATCTGCAGCCAACATGGAGGGTTTCCGTGTCTTTGACGGTAAACCAACGACTGCGGCGGCTGACGTCGAAGCCGATGCTGTGGTCTTCGGTGCGATACTGCGCAGCTCGACGAGGGCGTCACTCATTGCCAGCACTCCGGTTTGCGCTGCCTTCTGGCGTGGTGTTGCAACCGGCTTAGCCTTAACAGGCTGCGGCTTCGTAGCGGGTGTTTTTTGCGGCTCAGGCTGTCGAACGGTAAGTGGTTTTTTGATGTCTGGCTGAATGAATTCTGCTTGGGGAATCGCCGCCGGCATGCGGATTGCCGACTGACTGTCTGTCGGCGGTGGCACGGCAGACGCGCTGGGTTCTGCAATAATGCGCACCACACGCGGCGGCAGCTTCTCGTCCGTTTCAGGTTCAACCAGCGGCACCTGTAGGTTAGGAATGATGCCGCCCAGCACAAAACAGATGACCAGCACCAGTGCCAGGATGCGCCGGAAACCTTGATCTTCTGCTTGCAGTCCCAACCAGGGCGGGGCCGCCTGCAGCGCATTTTCAACCATGACGCGCTACCCCGGCCGGAATGATTTCTGCATTACCGACAGAGAGATTCGAGGAAAACCCGCCCGCGTGCAGGTCACCATCACCTTGTTGAGCAAGTTAAACGGGATGGTTTTGTCACCCATGATGGTCACTTCTCTTCCGGTCCCGGCAGATCCGTCCGGCACCTGCGACTCCCCGCCGACTTGCACCCGCAGGGCTGTCCGGAGGTCATCGATCTCACCAGCAGAAGAACGCAAGGCCGCGCTGACGGCGGTAATCCGCTCACCCTGCAAGAGAATATGATCCTTGGTAATCATCACGACCAGCGTCTTCCTGGGTCGTTGGTCGGCAGCAGACTCGGGCAGCCGGACCAGGTCAGCGCTCGATACAGATTCTGCGTCCGACGAGTGCGCCAGAAAGAAGAAAACCAGAATGGTAAAGACATCCATCAGAGCAACGAGATTCAACGTGGGCCAGCGTCTGGCCCTCTCTTGACGCTGGCGGCGCCATTTGAAGCGGCGGGCACCACGCGGAATTCTGGTCATTTCACACCACGCTTACGCGCTTGAGCTACCGAAACTTCTCCGAGCGCGACCAGTCCAGTACCTGCACCACCACGTCATAGGAAATCTGCGGTTCGATCAGTACCGTTGCCTCCAGGCTCTCGGGGAAACGTGCTTTGAGTTCATCAGCCAGGGTGGCGAGTGAATTCAGTTCGCTGCCGGCTGATGTTCTTGCGATGCGCTCCATCTTTTCCAGGCCACCATGATGCACTTCAATGACATGCTTTCGAACGACCACCTGCAGTTGCAGGGGGTCAGGCGGGGAAGACCCACGGCTGTCACCGTCTGCTGTATGCATCTCAAGGATTGTCATACGGGAAAAAACTGCGGTAATCAGCAGGAACGGCACGAGTATTACCATCAGACTGAGGAAAGCCGTCACATCGAGGCGGGCTGTTTCCCGCCGTGCCGTTCGTTGCCAGCGGGGTCTCACGGTGTTTCCTTGTCCGCGACCGCACCAGTAGAAATCAGGTTGGACAGCCTGACCGTCGTCATTTCCAAAGCGTCAACCAATTCGGAGGCCTTCGTCTGCATGACCGCATGTGCCAGCAACAACGGAATAGCAACAATGAGGCCGAACGCCGTGGTATTCATCGCCACGGAGATACTTGCCGATAGCAGATTTGCCTTGTCAGCCGGATCAGCTGCAGACACGGCGGAGAATGCCTCGGTCAGACCAATGATGGTTCCCAGAAGGCCCAGCAACGTGGCAATGTTTGCCAGGGTTGCCAGATAGTGAGTCCGTTTCTCCAGCCGGGGAACGACCTCCAGCAACCCCTCTTCCATCGCCATCTGGACCTCATCTCCGCTGCCCTGCTGTTTGGCGCGGCTCAGTCCATAGCCGAGAATTTTGCTCATGGCGGCATCCGATCGGATGGTGAATTCCCTGGCATTGTCGTACATGCCGCCTTCCAGTAGTGGCAGCACTCGTTTCCAGACCCCCCGATTTCTGACACGGACAATAGTGAGATAAACATAGCGCTCAATGGCAATAGCCAAGCCGATAGCAAATATCAATAAAATCGGGTACATGAACACACCGCCAGACTGGAAAAAGCGGACTATTGGGTATAGCGTTTCCATTTCGTATGCCTCTATGGATCTTATTTGTTCAGGATTAAATGGAGTCCTAGTCTACACTGAAGCCCTCCCTGTGCAGCTCCAGTTCCCGTTGAAAAAGGTCAGGCTCAAGCGGGTCGATTTCCTCCCGGAAGACGCCTTCCGGTGTTTCACCCTCGAGGGGAGAACCCACCCGTTTCCAGGGTGCAATGTACAGGGTCTTGGGCAGCCCCTGGTTCCCACTGATCGAAATTGTCTCCTGTTCCAGCTGTTCCTGGCCCTGTAGCCGGGGTGCTGTCAGGAGCAGGAATATCACCAGTAAACCGCTTAACTGCTTTGAATTCATGGCTTCTTCAAATGCTGTCTGTTGACGGGATCCGCGTTATTGTTCAGGCCGTTGATCCAGCCTGGCCGCAGCTCATCCAGCCGCTGCTGACTTTTTTCAACCCAGAGGTCAATCTGTCCGCCACTGGTCCGGCGTACATTGGACGCATAA
>CAMYLH010000905.1 GCA_947259065.1 uncultured Desulfobacterales bacterium | reverse complement strand
ACTTGAAAGTATAAGAATTTCCATTTTGGGGACACGGATGAACACGGATTACCAGGATATTAAAAGCTACAAAAAACCAAATATCTGTGGAAATCTGTGAAAATCTGTGTCCTAATTTAACTTGATTGAATAGTTATTTCCGGTTTATCCGGTTTCCTTTTCTGTTTTTCCCGCGTTATGCGCGTTTGGATAAGAACTCCATGCTTGACACCGTAAAACAAATGGCTCGCAAACACTTTCAAAGTGCCCGGGGCAGCCATAAATGGGATCACACTCTCAGGGTTTACCGGCTGTGTGAGCACATTGGAATCGCCGAAGAAGTTGACATGGATGTGCTGTTGGCGGCCGCTTATCTTCACGACATCGGTCGCAGTTATCAGGATGAATCCAATGGTGCCCTTTGCCATGCTGAAAAAGGGGCGCGGTTGGCAGTGCCCATTGTGAAAAAACTGCCGCTTTCCCAAACTCAAAAGGACAATATACTGCACTGCATTCGATCACATCGTTTTCGAGGCAGCCACACACCCAAAACCCCCGAGGCCAGAGTGTTATTTGATGCCGACAAACTGGATGCCATCGGGGCGGTGGGAGTGGCGCGTGCCTTTCTTTTTGCCGGGGAAGTGGGGGCCCGGCTTCATAGCGAAGAAGCAAACATAGAGGATACCGAACCCTATTCCATCGACGATACCGGCTACCGGGAATTTAAAGTGAAACTGAGCAAAATTAGGGATCGCATCCTCACCACGGAAGGACGGAAACTGGCCGAGGACCGCCATGTAATGATGGCAGAATTTTTTAAACGGTTTTTAGAGGAATACCAAGGAAAGAGGTGAACATTATGGCAATGAATGTCGTAGACAGGATTGACAATTTGGTTGGCGTCCGTCATATGCTGGTCAGCGTGTCCAACAAAAGCGGTCTGGACACTTTTGTGCCGCAACTGGTGGCCTTGAACCCTGAGTTAAGAATATTTTCCACCGGCGGCACCTTTTCCCGGCTGCAGGAGATCCTGGGGGAGTCGGCCGGTACGCATCTGACCCGGGTTTCCGACTACACCGGGCAGCCCGAAACCCAAGGGGGGCTTGTAAAGACCCTCGATTTTAAAATTTATCTCGGGCTTCTGACCGAGACATACAACGAAGCTCACCAGGATGATCTCAAGCGAACCGGCGCTGTGCCCATCGACATGGTAGTGGTGAATCTGTATCCCTTCCAGGAGACCATATCAAAAGCAATTTTATCCGGGTGGCCCCGGTGGTGGATCCTTCTGATTATGCCATGATCGTAGACGAGTTAAACGCCAACCAGGGAGCCCTCTCGTTGGGGATGCGGTACCGTCTGGCCCAAAAAGCGTTCGAACACACTGCCGTTTATGACCGTGCCATTGCTGATTTTCTTGGCTCGAAGGCATTGGCGGATGTCGAGGCCTGTTATAACGAATAAAGGGAGCGATAGAGTAATGGGATGATGAATTTGTCACGCCCTGATGCGACCTTTAAATCACAAATCACAAATACCAAATATCAAACAAATCACAATGATAAAAATTCAAAATTCAAAACCTAAGTATGATTTAGAAGAGAGGATATTTTCCCGAAGCGTCAGGATTAAAGCTGTAATGAGAAGCGAAGTTTTGATTTAAGGCTAAGAAATTGAAAAAGATTCTTTAAGTATTACAGGACTTGGTCATTGAATATTGGAATTTGGTATTTATTTGTAATTTGATGCTTGTAATTTGGAATTTAAGAGTAGTTCTTCGCGGATTTCCACAGACTGCGTTGACATATTTAGAACTTTGAACGATGACGAAACAAGTTTCCCTGCCGGAAGGGAAGCAGAAAAGGAGGTCCAACATGGCTGAAGATTTAAAAAAAATGTACCGCACGATCATGGATGATCATTTTCCGCCGAAGATGGAAATTTGTTTTGTCGATGAAAATAATCGACAAACTCTTTTTTATGAGAAAGTTACCTGGACCATCGACAATATCCAGAAGGGGCTTCGATACGGCGAGAATCCGGGCCAGGAAGCCGCGCTTTACCGAATGGTGAACGGCAACCTGGTTTTAGGGGAGAGCCAATCCATCCAGCCGGGCCGGTATCTGGCGTCCGACATCGAACTGCTGCAGTCGGGCAAGCATCCCGGCAAAACCAACCTCACCGATGCGGATAATTCCCTTAACATTCTGCGATACTTTGGCGATAAACCGGGAGCAGTGATTGTGAAGCATAACAATCCCTGCGGGGTGGCATTGGCCGATTCTCTGGAGGATGCCTACCTGAAAGCCAATATGGCCGATCGGGTTGCGGCTTTCGGTGGCTGCATCGCTTTGAACCGGACGGTGGACAAGGCCACGGCGGAAGCCGTTGTTCAGCAGTATGCCGAAGTCGTGGTGGCGCCGGACTTCGAACAGGGTGTCATGGATATTTTTGCACGGAAAAAAAATCTCAGAGTGATCAAGATCGGCAACATCGAGCGACTGCAATCCTTTGTCGGGCAACGATGCGTCGAGTTTAAAAGCCTGATCGACGGGGGAATCATTGCGCAGTGGTCATTTGTACCGGCCAGCCGCAGCAGGCAGGATCTTAACCTTGCCGAGTGTGATTATCAGGGCAAGCTTTACAGAATCAGCCGGCAGCCCACTGACAAAGAATATGATGATATGCTTTTCGGATGGCTGGTGGAATCCGGCATCACGTCCAATTCTGTCATTTACGTCAAGGATCTGGTCACGGTGGGAATCGGTACCGGCG
>CAMYLH010000904.1 GCA_947259065.1 uncultured Desulfobacterales bacterium | reverse complement strand
AATTGGTTGAAACCGGCTTCTGAATATCCATCACTTCATGGCACTCCATACATTGCCTGTGGTAGGCGGCCATCAATCCGGGCTTAAACGGATCTTTTTCGTTGAAGGGCCTACCATGGCAGCTCTCACAATTGGGCGGTTTTTTCGCTGCCGGGCTGTTATGGTGACAGCCCTGGCAAATCGTCCCTTTTTCGTGGTGAAAATAATTCGCCAGTCTGTTATTTTTGATGTTATTGAACAGTATGTTGACAATTTTACGGTGTGGAAGCTTTACCGGTTCATATTGATTGGTCAAGGCCTTGATGACGACGGTCTCCGGAATGTCCTGGTCATCATACGTTACGGTAACGGCGTCACGGGCTTCAAGGGTTTCGGCGGCCAGCATTTTCTCCTCTGCCAGCTGAACCTCATCGGTGATCCGCGATGTCGGAACCATGTGGCAATTTACACAGGAGTCGGTACCCTGCTGGCGCTTTTTTTCAAAGGACGTGTGACAGCCGGCACAGATCTGATTATTTAGTTTGGTTTCGTGACACCCCATACAGCTTTGATTCACCTTTAACCGATGCATGGCCTGCTGGAGCGTGACGTTATCACCCTCTTTGGACCCTGCCAGAGAGTGACATTGCACGCAGTCATCTAGCGCCGCGTGGTGGCAAACGCGGCAGGAATCGTTATATTTTTCATGGGCTTGATGATTAAACGGCACAAGATTCATGCGGGTCGAAGGATTCGACGTTTTCGCCTTGGAAGCAGAGCTCTTAACAAACACATAGTCGGGTTGGTCACGCTCCATGCGGGGAACATCTTTAACTGTTTCGATCAGTTTTTGTTCGGCTGGCTCGTGGCAGCCGTTGCAGTTATACGGCCCGGCACTTTCGTTTTTGGCAATTGTCCTGCGATGACAATCGATACAGGCAATATGTGACGCCAAACGCATTGAAATCCGGTTGTCTTCCTTTTTTTCACCGTGGCAATAGCGGCACGTGCCCTCTTTTCCTTTGGCATAGAAAAGCTTCTTGGTGTTCTCGTTGTAGGCGTGATGGCAAGTCTCACACTTTTTGTCCTGGGCTTTTGAAGTGCAAAGACTTATCCATGCCGATGGGACGCCAGGAAGAGATCACGGTTACCTGGTCCTGGTGGCATCCACCACACTCAAGCGGGCCGCTGGGTTCTTTTGCAGCCTTGGTTTCTTTGTGACAGGCAATACAGTTGTCGTGGTAAATATCCATGACCTCTTGCTTGGTCGTATTATTAAGCCGCATATACATGGTGGACATTCGTTCTCTATCCAGTGCCGGATCTTTCACGGACAGATGGCAGGCAGCACAGTCCTTATCTCTCTTTTCAAGTGCATCGGTATGCTTTTGATGAAGAAATGTCACCGAAGGTCTTTCACGTTTGCCAAAGACGTTCAAGGAATCGATGTGTATGACATCAGCCCGGATTTCAGGCGTCTTTTTTGGCTGGCTTTTGACTCCAAAAACCGCGGCGCTGTTCATTAACATCAGAACCGTCAAAATCGCAACTAGAATAGCGTTCCAGCGTAAAAGTGCTCTTCCCTTCTGCATGAGTTATATCCTTACCTTTTATTACATTAACCGGCTTCTGGTTTTCTCCGGCGTATACGTTTCTCGTTGTTAAGCAGATCCTGAATGGTTGTGCTGTCATAAATATCAAATATGGCCTCATTCACTCGATTCCACATTGAGGCGAAAGCACAATTGCCGCTGAACGGGCAATTACTATTGGACACACAGGCTCCGCAGCGCTCAGCGCTTACCGGTCTATCCATAAACCTGAGCACATCTCCCACACTGATTTTGTCGGCAGATCGGGTCAGGGAATATCCACCATAAAACCCCCGTTTGGATTCCACCAGACCGCTGCCTTTGAGTTGGCCGAGGATGACCTCCAGAAAGCGCAGCGGGATGGATTGAACCTCGGCAATTTCGGAGATTTTCTTGGGGCCTTTACCCCGATGCTTGGCCAGCTCAAAAATAGCCCGCAGGGCATACTGATTTTTTTTTGGCGTAATCGGCATGATGCATAATCCTGACTATTTTAGTCGGGAAACTTCTTGACTTAATTTATCAAGATAGTTGCCGACCTTTTTTGTCAAGAATAGGACCAAATGTCAATATTTTTTTTAAAATTTTTTTAAAATTTTTTTTTCTATTTATCTTAATATGTTAGGACTTTATTTTGCGGTTAAGTTTCATACTGAAACAGTATGAAAATAAGGGATTGAATGCGGCCTGCGGGCCGGCCTCCGGCTCGTAGGGGCACGATCCTACGCCTCAGAGAGAAGCGGCCCCGGAGGGAAGTCGGAATGTGGCATAAAAAAAGGCAGCGTCCCTTCGGGACTCTGCCTTTATGAAAGCATCCGATAAGATATGCAATTAACTTATGCTGACTTGGTGTGCACCTTCCATCGGATCTTTGAAAGGAACTGAAATCTTGAGAACACCATCTTCATAGTGCGCTGAAGCCTCTTTAGCATTGACCGGACAACAAAAAGCGGATGTGGTAACATAATCAAAGTCATCCCTGGGCGCTGCCAGGCTAAAACTGTCATCAAGCATTTTCAGGTTAATATCTTCTTTTTTGACGCCCGGGATG
>CAMYLH010000903.1 GCA_947259065.1 uncultured Desulfobacterales bacterium | reverse complement strand
TTCTTTCTAAATTGGCTGAAGATGCCGAAAAGTCCCGCGAACGGGTTCAAAAAGCTTCCAATGTGCTGCTGGAACCACTGGAAACGGAAATTGCCACGAAGCCATACGAGGTCGAATATGAAGAAGATCGAGTCAAGCTAAATCATTACCACCCGATCACCGAGCCTCAGGTGAAAACACCTCTATTGGTGGTTTATGCGCTAATCAACCGGGAGACCATGCTGGACCTGCAGCCCGGCAGAAGCGTGGTTCAAAATTTTTTAGATAAGGGGATCGATCTTTATATGATCGATTGGGGTTATCCGACGCGCAAGGACCGGTATCTCACCATTGACGATCACGTCAACGGGTACATGGACAACATTGTTGATTTTATACGCCAACGGTGTGATATTCCCAAAATCAATCTGATGGGAATTTGTATGGGCGGCTCTTTTAGTGTCATGTACTCGGCCCTTCATCCGCACAAGATTAAAAACCTGATGACCACGGTAACGCCGACCAACTTCGATACGGACCAGGGGCTGCTGCATATCTGGATGAAGGCCCTGGATGTGAACCGGATGGTGGACGCCTTCGGCAATATGCCTTCGGCAATATGCCCGGTGATCTGATGAATTTGGGTTTCCTAATCCTTAACCCTGCCCGGCTGATGATCGACAAGTACGTGGGGTTTTTAGAAAATATGGATAACAAGCAGTTTGTGGAAAATTTCGTCCGCATGGAAAAATGGATCTTTGACAGCCCGGATGTGCCGGGCGAGACCTTCCGGCAGTTTGTCGAAGATTGCTACCATAAAAACCTCCTCATCCAGAGCAAAATGGAACTGGATGGCAAGCGCGTAGATCTAAAAAAAATCACCATGCCGCTTTTGAATTATTACGGTCAGTACGACCACCTGGTCCCTCCCGCCGCCTGCGAGCTGCTCACGAGCAAGGTGGGCAGTAAAGATACCGAAGACATTTGCTTGAAGACGGGCCATATCGGGATCTATGTGAGTTCCAAAGTCCAAAATGAATTTGTTCCCAAAATCGCCGTCTGGCTCAAAGAACGGGATGAAGAAGGGAGAAAAAGAAAGGCCAAAAAACCGCCGGTCAGAAAGCCACCGGTAAAAAAAGCCGGGACCAAAGCTTCTTCAGCCGGTAAAAAGGCTAAGAAATAAAACTCAATTGAGGAGGTATTTGGTATTGGGTATCAGGTACTGGTAAGGAAGAATATGTTACGATTTTTAAATCTCGCTATATGGAAATATATGAAATTTACGTTCAATTCCAGTAAACTCCAATACCAAATACCCAGTAGCCAGTAGCCAATACCCAATACATAGTAACATACAGCTAACAAGCGGGAGATTAACCATGACGAAGAAAACCGATTTTTTTAAAACGTTCTGCAAAGTCAGTAAGGCATTTGGTGGGACGCTCAAAAGAAATGAATTGCTGGACTTAATTGTAGAAAGCGCTATCGAAACGATGGACGGTAAGGCCGCCTCTTTATTTCTGGCAGATGAGAAAAAGGACGTGTTTGTGGCGGTCGCTCATAAAGGGCTGTCTAAAGGCTATTTTCATGCCGAACCCATGACGGCCAAAAAGGTAGTCGCCAATGTTTTGAAAGGAGGGCATCTCTCAGTTCGTGATGCTACCACAGATTCCCGATTGGAAAACCTCGAGGCTAAAAAGGCCGAAGGAATTGCTTCCATTCTGGTCGTGCCGGTCATGGTTAAAAACAAGGCCATTGGGGTCCTGTCCCTCTATACAGCCAGCACTAGGGATTTTTCTAAGGACGAGATTGATTTCTTGAGCGCTCTGGCCGACCAGGGAGGCATGGCCATTGAGCATTCCCGCTTGTTTGAACGCATCAGGCAAAACTCGGCCCTTTTTCTCGACCTGGCATCCAGCATCAACTCCAGCCTGGATATTAAAGAGATCCTGCATAATATGACCGATGAATTATCCAAGGCCTTCAATTTGAAAGGAGTTGCCATTCGTCTTTTGGATGAAGACACCGGAACCTTGAAGCTTGTTGCAAGCCATGGTCTAAGTGAAGCATATCTAAACAAAGGCTCTGTTTCGGCTACCAAAAGCATAGCACCGGTCCTTAAAGGCGAAATCATAGTCATCGAAGATACGGCC
>CAMYLH010000902.1 GCA_947259065.1 uncultured Desulfobacterales bacterium | reverse complement strand
CCGAGGCAAAACGGTGGCCGTGCGCTCGTCGGCGCCCGAAGAGGATGACGCCCAATCGTCATTTGCCGGACTGCACGAATCCTTTATCAATATCGCCGGTGTGGAATCGATTTTAAAGCACATTCGCCTGGTATGGGCCTCACTGTGGTCGGACGCCGCACTGCTGTACCGCCAGGAAATCGGGTTGGATGTTGAAAAGAGCTCGATGGCGGTAGTGATCCAGGAAACCGTTGCCGGCGACAGGTCCGGGGTCGTGTTTACCCGCAGTCCCAATGACGAAAATCAGGGTGTCATTGAATCCGTCTACGGATTAAACCAGGGACTTGTGGACGGCACCGTCGAACCCGATCGCTGGATAATGGATCGATCCCGTGATACGATTGTTTCGCATACGCCCCCTGAGCGCAAGTACTGGATAATTCCAAGCCAAACCGGCGTGCGCCTGGCAGAGCTGCCGGGAGAAAAATCAGCCTATCCGCCCTTAACCCCTCAAGACGTTAATGTCGTGTTTAAAACCGCCCGCAAAGCGGAAGAATATTTCAAAATACCCCAGGATGTTGAATGGACCTATGACAAAGATTCTCTGATTTTGCTTCAATCCCGTCCCATTACGACCCTGAGTTCCGACAAGCCCGAAGACGAGCGCAGATGGTATCTGAGCTTGCATCGCAGCTTCGATAACCTTAGGGACCTGCGTCGGAAAATTGAAGAAGAGCTGATTCCCGCTATGATCTCGGTGGCCGATAGTCTCAGCGCCACCGATCTGATGATGTTGTCGGATCAGGCCCTGGCAGCTGAAATGAAAAATCGCTGGCAAATCAATCACAAGTGGGTCAACATCTACTGGGCGGATTTCATTCCGTATGCCCACGGTGTGCGGTTGTTCGGCCAGGTTTATAATGATGCCGTGCGCCCCGAGGATCCCTATGAATTTATTGATCTTCTCACCAATACCGATATGGCCAGTATCGCTAGAAACAACATGATGATGGATCTGGCGGCCATCATCCGCAGTGATCAAACCCTGGCGCAAAAACTGAGGCAGGGCGATGACTCAGATCTCGATACCACATTTCTAGCGATGATTGCTGAATTTATCGAAAAATTCGGCGACCTGTCCTGTGCGGTCACCGGCGGTAAAAATTGCGCGCTGGGAACCGGTCCTCTCTACCGCTTGCTGCTGGAAATGGCGGATCTTCCAGCCCAGACCGGTGGTCGCCGCAAAAGTGATCGAACCAAACATTTGCATCGGAATTTTGTAAACAGCTTTGACGGCGATCAGAAAACGTGGGCCGAAGAACTGCTTGAGCTGGCCCGCAGCAGTTATCAGCTGCGTGATGATGATAATATCTATCTTGGCCGAATCGAGGCGCATTTGGCGGCCGTCCAGGAAGCCAAACGACGCCTGAAAGACCAGACGGGCAGCCAGGCCTCGGGAGTATTGAGACAGGTGCTGGAAGAGGTCGATTTCGGGACTGAATCTCGGGAATCAATTCCTGACGCGACAGCGCCCGGTTATACGCTTCAAGCCCGGCAGTTGATCGGCCAGCCTGCTGGTCCCGGGATTTCAAAAGGTCAGGCCCGGGTGATACGGAGACATTCCGATTTGGCCGATTTTAAACATGGCGAGGTATTGGTGTGCGATGCGGTTGACCCCAACATTACATTTGTCGTGCCCCTGGCGGCGGCCGTTGTCGAGCGCAGGGGCGGCATGTTGATTCATGGCGCCATCATCGCACGAGAATACGGGTTACCCTGCATCACCGGTATTCCGGACGCCACGACCTTGATTCAAACCGGGGATGAAATGACGGTCGATGGTTATTTGGGAATTGTCACCCTGGGTGACACTGTATAAACGCTGAGTTATTTTTGCGCTGATGGACTGTAGAAGTTTCACTGAAAAAAGATGAACATCTCTTGGTACAACCCTGCACTGCAAAAATGTGACCCGTAAATGTTTGCAAAACAACTTTACGTTTATGGGGTAACACCGGGCTCTGATGGCCAGCGAAGTAAACAGACAAATGATGGCGTCTAAGAAAAGGAATCCGAATGGAAGGAACATTTAGAATTGGTATCAGCAGCTGCCTGCTCGGCAATGAAGTACGCTGGAACAGCGGCCATAAACTGGATAAATACCTGACCCGCACCCTGGGGCAGTTCGTGGAATATGTTCCGGTCTGTCCCGAAGTAGAGGCCGGTTTCGGCGTTCCCAGAGAATCGTTTCGCTTGGTCGGCGATCCGGACAAACCGCGCCTGATAACGTTTAAATCGAAAACAGATCACACCGATCGCATGGTCGCCTGGGTCGGAAAACGCGTCAAAGAGCTGGAAAAAGAAGATCTGTGCGGGTTTGTTTTTAAAAGCGATTCTCCCAGCAGCGGAATGATCCGGGTCAAGGTTTACAATGAGAAGGGCATGCCCCATAAAATCGGCATCGGGATCTTTGCCCGGGCCTTCATGGAACATTTTCCCTTGATACCGGTGGAGGATGACGGACGTCTTAACGATCCGTTATTAAGAGAAAATTTTATTCTGCGAATTTTTACGATGAAGCGCTGGCGGGATAACGTGGCTCGCAAACCGGGTATGGGCAACCTGGTGGATTTTCATACTCGCAACAAACTGTTGATTTTGTCGCACAGTCCGAAACACTACCGGTTGATGGGCAAACTGGTCGCGGACGGCAAGAAATTGCCAATCATGGAGTTGTATCACCAATATCAACTGCTGCTGATGGAAGCCTTGAAACTAAAGACAACCATCAGGAAGAACTGCAATGTTATGCAGCACCTGATGGGATATTTCAAGAAGCAGCTGAGCGCAGATGAAAAACAGGAATTACTCGAAGT
>CAMYLH010000901.1 GCA_947259065.1 uncultured Desulfobacterales bacterium | reverse complement strand
TTAGCAGCTTAATAATGGAATCTTAGGCTAGAATCCTTATCAACGAATTAGAAACAAAATCAACAATGCCCACCGACCTTTGCGGCCAAATCGAGAGAATCACGTTTACCAACGAAGAAAACGGCTTTACCATCGCCAGGGTGAAAGTAGACGGGCGTCACGAACTGGTGACCGTGATCGGGACCATGATGGCGCCGATGGTTGGTGAAATCCTGGAAATGCGCGGCGAGTGGTCGGCCCACCCCAAATTCGGTCAACAGTTTAAGATTTTTGAATATAGAACCACAGTTCCGGCCACGGTTTACGGCATCCGCAAGTACCTGGGCTCCGGCATGATCAAAGGTTTGGGCCCGGTCATGGCCGGCCGGATCGTGGACAGGTTCGGCAAGAAAACATTGGACATCATTGAAACCGACATCCAGCTGCTGGCCGAAGTGGATGGCATCGGTAAAAAGCGCATCGCCATGATTGCCGGAGCCTGGGACGAGCAGCGTGAAATCCGGGATGTGATGCTTTTTTTGCAATCCTACGACGTGAGCTCCGGCTACGCCGCTAAAATTTTCAAGCAATACGGCAACCAGGCCATCGCAGTTGTAAAAAATAACCCCTATCGATTGGCCGGCGACATTTTCGGGATCGGTTTCATCACCGCCGACCAAATTGCAGCAAAGCTGGGGATTACCCAAGACGCGCAAATCAGAGTTGAAGCCGGAATCCTCTATGTCCTCAATCAGCTGTCGGATGAGGGCCACGTTCACTTTCCTTATGAACCCCTGATTTCAAAAAGCTGCGAGATCCTTGGGGTGGGGCGCGACATCATTGTCCGGGCCTTGGGGATTCTGGCCGCCGATCAAAAAATCATCATGGAGGAATTGAACGGAAACCGTGATACCTTCAAAGAAAATGATAAAGCCGTGTTTCTCACCCGGTTTCATGTGTGTGAAACCGGTGTTGCCCGACGAATAAAAACACTGGTCAATACGTCAAAATCAATTCGTCATATCGACTCGAGCAAGGCCGTCGAATGGGTGCAAAACAAACTTTCGATTACCCTGGCGGCAAATCAGATCAAAGCCGTCGGCTGGGCCATTGAAAACAAAGCCATGGTGATCACCGGTGGGCCCGGCACGGGTAAAACCACTATCATCAATGCGGTTTTAAAAATTTTTTCCAGACTCAATGTCGGGATCATGTTGGCTGCACCCACCGGAAGAGCCGCCAAACGGATGAGTGAGACCACCGGTTTTGGCGCCAAAACCATTCACCGATTGCTGGAATACAGCTTTCTGAAAGGGGGGTTCCAGCGCAACGAGGACAAACCCCTTGATTGTGATGTCTTGATTATCGACGAGGCTTCGATGATCGACATCGTCTTGATGTACCGGCTTTTAAAGGCCGTTCCTACCTTTGCCACGCTTATTCTGGTGGGCGATGTGAATCAGCTTCCGTCGGTCGGTCGGGGCCGGAAATGTCCTCAACGATATCATTGCATCCGGTTCGGTCCCGGTGGCGACGTTGGACAAAATTTTCCGCCAGGCCAGATCCAGTCAAATTGTTGTCAATGCCCACAAAATAAATGAAGGCATTATGCCTTCGCTTAACAACGAATATTCATCCGATCCGCAGAACGATTTTTATTTCATCGAACAGGAAGATCCTGAAAAGGTTCTGGACATCATTATAGAGCTATGCAAAGAAAGAATCACCCGGCGTTTTAATTTCGATGCGGTCGACGATATCCAGGTGTTGACTCCCATGCACAAAGGGCTGGTGGGCGCCTTGAACCTGAACAATCGACTCCAGGAGGCACTCAACCCAGGTGAGGGCGGCATTATTCGCGGGGACCGCACCTACAGAGTCAACGATAAAGTCATGCAGATCAGGAACAATTATGACAAGGAAGTCTTTAACGGTGATATCGGACGCATCGTGGTGATTCAGTGGGAAAACAGGGAAGTCACGATTGCCTATGACGGTCGGGAGGTGGTATACGATTTCAGCGATCTGGATGAAATCGTGCTGGCCTATGCCGTGTCCGTCCACAAATCCCAAGGCTCTGAATATCCGGTAGTGATTATTCCCATCGTCACCCAGCACTATATTTTACTGCAGCGCAACCTGATTTATACCGCCGTCACGCGGGGGAAAAACCTGGTGGTAATCGTGGGAAGCAAAAAAGCCATGGCCATTGGAATCAACAACAATACGACCCTTCAGCGGTATACGAGGTTGCGACACAGACTTATCCAACATTGAGAATCTGGACCTCTGGGGCCGGGTCAGAGGGTGTTGACTATGCCGCCAAAAGGACCGACAAGAATACAGAACTCAGAAGACAGAATTCAGAATAAGGTGTTCGCCTTAGTTCTTTTTCCAGATGATTAACA
>CAMYLH010000900.1 GCA_947259065.1 uncultured Desulfobacterales bacterium | reverse complement strand
AGAACCGTCGGAATAATTTTTACAAGAGAGGTAAGGAATCCAACGGGTTCAATCTTCTCTTTATTTGTTTTTCCCTCGGCCAGCGCATTTTGATGGATGTCGCCCAGGAAGCGTTTGAGGCTCAGGGCAAACACGGCGACCATAAAAATAGAACCCGGAACCATAATCATATCCACCAGCCAGGTGGAGATAAATTTGTAATGTTTGATGCCATCGCTGGTATCCGGCGTAAAATCGAGCAGACCGGTAATCAGCCCTATCACTAAAAACAGGACGGCCGGTATGGCCAGCAAGATCGGCAGCTTTTTAGGGTCCTTTATAGCTTTGGCCAGCACTTTCGGTTGAGCATATTCTTCAATCGCATAGGCACGCACAGCCGCCAGCACATCCCCCGGCTTGGCCTCCCGCGGGCAGCGGGTGGAACAATCGCCGCAATTGTGGCACAGCCAGATGTCGGAATTGCCCACCAGCTTGTCTTTCAGACCCCAGGACGCGGCGATCATCTCCTTGCGGGGAAAAGGTTTGGTGTCCGGAGAAATCGCACAGGCCACCGAGCAGGTGGCGCACTGGTAGCATTTTTTTAAGTCCTCACCGCCCAATGCCCCCACTTCCTTGATAAAATCCAAATCAGGCTCGATAAGGTATGTTTCCGTCATATTTCTACCTCCTATTTTCCCGTCATAAAGATTTTGTAATTCAAATTGGTAATCTGAAATATAATATGCTTACATCCAATTGATCCACTTTTTCGTCAGAGACGGGAAATCCGAAATTCGAATCTCGAAATTCGAAACAAATTCAAATGTACCAAATATCAAAAACCAAACCAGAAGACCGATGTGCACGATCCCTTTTGTTTTGATTTTTGAACATTCGGACTTTACTATTGTTTCGGATTTCGGCCAATTTTATAAAATCAGGCGATATTCGGATTTTCATTAGTTATTGCTTCGTCATTTGTCATTCGTCATTCGTCATTCCTTAGAATCCTTTGAACGGGTTCGGACCCATCTCCTCTACCAGGGCTGCAAAATCATCGATGATCTGTGGAATCTTGTCATACTCATCGATGGCCACCTGGAACTGGGCAACCCGCTCCTCTTCCAGTGCCAGACTCGACAGGGCTTCACCGATCTTTTTCATCCGGATCTCGGCAAGTTCGCTACCTTTCACAAAGTGGCACTGGTAGTCATCGCCGTGCTTGCAGCCCAGCAGAAAAACACCGTCCATCCCCTGGGCAAGGGCGTCCTTGATCCAGATCACGTTGACGGACCCCAGACATCTGACCGGAATAATGCGCACCTCCGACGAATACGCCATCCGGTTCAGTCCGACAATATCCAGGGCCGGATAGGCGTCATTTTCACACACCAGTCCCAGAATCCGCAGCGGCGGCTCGTCAAAATCGTCTTCGGAGGGCACGCCGATGGCCTACTGTCAATGCTGTAATCGACAAAGTTGATAATCCGCTCCGGGCAGCATCCCATGCAGGTGCCGCAGCGCCGGCAGCGCGCCGGATTGGGCTTGGGCGTTCCCTTCTCATCATCATCAATGGCCCCAAAAGGGCATTCCTCGGTGCAGCGTTTACACTGGGTACAGCGCTGGAAGAAAAAGTCGGGAAAGGTCATATCTCCGGATCTTGGATGGACCGAAATACCCCGGTTAACCGATTCCAGGCACTGGATGGCTTTTAAGGCTGCACCGGATGCATCTTCAATGGATTCTTCCACCGTCATGCTGCGTCGAATGCCGCCGGCCGCATAAATACCCGTCCGTTGGGTCTCATAGGGGAAACAGATAAAGTTGGAGTCCGCATAGTCATCAAAAAGCGCATTGTCACGGAATCCCGGACCCTGACGGTATGCCAGATTAACCACCGGGTCGTCTTTGGTGACCGGCACCATACCGGTGGCCAGCACCACCATATCGGCCTTGACCTGAACTTTTTCCCCCAGCAGGGTATTGTCGGCTTCGACAATCAGGCCGTCACCGTTATGGGAAACACCGACGACGTCACCTTTGGTTAAAAATATTCCGGTATCCTGCTGAATATTTTTGTAAAAG
>CAMYLH010000899.1 GCA_947259065.1 uncultured Desulfobacterales bacterium | reverse complement strand
CAGTACTGCCAGCGTATATCATCGAGCGTAATCGCTGCGACACCTTGTTCTGTCACTGCAGGGTCAGGGTCGGCGATGGGGTTACTGGCAGCAAAAACAGTCGGTATGACGTTTTCCGGGAAACTGTGGTCGCGTTTTGCAGCGCTTCCCCGTGTCACCTGCAGATAAACCGACTGATCGTTATCGCCCCCGGCCAGTCCGCGGTTGTGTTCCAGTAAGGTATCGAGGATTGCTTTCCATTCACCGTCGCTGTGTGGATTGTCGAGGCGAATGCCGTCCAGGCTGTTTTGCAGTCTTTGTAAATGATGCGAAAGCCGGAAAAGCCGCCCGCCATAGGCCGGGATGACCTCGTATACCCCGTCGCCAAACAGAAATCCACGGTCAGTGACGGGGATAAGGGCGTCTTCGATGGGGATGAATTTTCCGTTCAGGTAGACAGTGGGCATAGTGCGTTTGTTCTGCAGGTCCGGAGTTCTCCTATTCAAAATACAGCATGGCTTCATCAACGATGCGTTGCCAGAAGGTGCCTTCATCCACCGCCTGCAGCGCAACCAGGTCTTTTTCGGAGACGAGTTTGTCGGCGAGCCGCACCACTACATGCCCCAGGGCCTGTCCCTGGGAGACCGGGGCGATGATTTGAACCTGCAGTTGCATGGCGGCATCGAGGCTTTTGTATTCGCCGCGGGCGATGGTCACGTACAGGGTTTTATCCAGCCCTAAGTCAACGGACTCTGTGGCACCTTTCCATACCCGTGCAGTGGTGAGCTTGTTGTCGGCATCGTACAGTTTGTGGGTTTCAAAAAAGCGGAAGCCGTAATTGAGCAGGGACTGGGTGGCGTCGGCGCGGGCTTCCTCGCTCTTGGTACCCAATATCACACTGATCAGACGCATGCCATCACGTTTGGCTGAGGTCACCAGGCAATAACCGGCTGAATCAGTATGCCCGGTTTTTACTCCATCCACGGACTCGTCTCGCCACAAGAGTTTATTGCGGTTGTATTGCGTGATGTCATTGTAGGTGAACTCGCGTTCCGAGTACCACTGGTAGTATTCGGGAAACTCATCAATCAGGGCATGTGCGATACGCGCGATGTCGTGCGCTGTTGTGTAGTGCTCCTTGTCCGGCAGCCCGGTGCTGTTTATGAAATTGCTGTGCGTGAGGCCAAGCTCTTTGGCGTGGTGATACATCAGCGCGGCAAAGCTCTGTTCTGTGCCGGCGATATGTTCCGCCAGCGCGACGGTTGCATCATTGCCGGACTGAATGATCACGCCCTTTAAGAGATCGGCAACATTGACCAGGGTGTTGACCTCCACGAACATGCGCGAGCCCTCTGTGCGCCAGGCTTTTTCGGTGCGCCAGGCTTTTTCGCTGATGCGGACCTTGTCAGACAGTGCCAGGGAGCCGTTACGGATTTCCGTGAAAACCACATAAGCGGTCATCAACTTGGTGATGCTGGCCGGTTCCATCGGCTGGTCGGCATCTTTTTCCGCTATCGACTGACCGCTGTGGAAATCCTGTAGCAGGTAACTTTTTGCGCCAACAGCGGGTGCTTTGGGTACCGGTGTGGCGGCCTGGCTCCAGGCGCCGATCATCAAACTGAAAACGAGGAACAAAGTGTATAACGCTTGGATTCTTTTCATGGGCCTGGATGTCTTTTAATCAAGCGCCGCATTGTCGGCGCTTGCACAGCGATTTTCAATGCGGATTGAATCAGTCAATAACCACTCTGGGTGATTCGATACCCTGGTCAGCGAGAAATTGCGTAAGTTTATCAGCGCTTTCGACACTCGCCAGAGGGCCGATACGAACCCGGTAGATGGGTTTCTGCCCGGACAGACCTTCGCTGATCTGCAGCGTGCCCGGCAGCTCGGTCGAGCTCAGCCGGGTCTTCAGGCGTTCCGCATTGCCGCGGCTGAGAAAGGCTCCGATCTGCAGATACAGGGAGGGTTTATATTCAGTGTTTTTATGTTGGACGTTGTCAACTGGCTGTATACCGGCGACTTTGGGCTTGCTGGCCAATACTGTACGTTTGGCCGGTTCCGGCTTGTGTGAGTGCGGGTCGATGGTCTGTACTTCCACCAGTCCGGTTCCCTTACCGAGAATGTCCAGTCTGGAGGCCGCGGCATAGGACAGGTCAATGATGCGGTTGTCGTGAAAGGGCCCACGGTCGTTGATTTTGACAATCACGCTCTTGCCGTTGCCCAGGTTGGTGACGCGCGCATAGGTGGGTAATGGCAGTGTTTTGTGTGCCGCCGACATCTGGTACATGTCGTAGGGTTCGCCGCTGGAGGTGCGGTGGCCGTGGAACTTGGTGCCGTACCAGGAAGCGATGCCGCGATCACTGTAATCCTTGCTGCTGGCAAGGGTGTGATAGCGCTTGCCAAACACCACGTAAGAGGCCGGGTTGCCATAGCGGCTTTTGGGTTCGACGCGTGGGATGGCGTCTTTGACATCGGCGACGTCGACGGCACGATCAGGCGCACTATCCTGCGATTGTGTATAGCGACTGCTACTGCTGTGCTTCTGGCTGGTCGAGCAGGCCGTCAGCAGCGCGGTGACGCACAGCACGGTCAATATGACTTTTCCCGTTCTCATGCTGCTAGGACCGGCTTTTCTGATAGGCATCCTGTATCGCTTTGCTCAGTTGATAGACCGCCATCGCGTACAG
>CAMYLH010000898.1 GCA_947259065.1 uncultured Desulfobacterales bacterium | reverse complement strand
ATTTACTTTGGCTTTGGGTGAGCCGGGCTTGTTCAACCATTCGGCATCATCCACCTTGGGGTTGAGCTTCGGTCCGCATTCAGCCTGCACATTGGCGCGCTCGATGCGCTCCATAACGCGGTCCATCTCCTTAGCGAGATTGTCCATGGCCGTACTTACGGTCACCTCACCGGATACCGCCTCGCCGATATTCTGCCACCACAGCTGGGCCAGCTTCGGATAATCGGGCACATTGACGCCGGTAGGTGTCCAGGCAACACGCGCCGGGCTGCGGTAAAATTCCACCAGTCCGCCGAGCTTGGGTGCGCGCTCGGTGAAAGACTCGTGTCTGATATCGCTGTCGCGGATGGGTGTCAGGCCCACATGAGCCTTTTTCAGCGAAGTGGTCTTGGCCACGCAGAACTGTGCGAAGAGCCAGGCAGCCTTGCGTCGCTCGAGCGGTGTGCTCTTCATAAAAGTCCAGGAACCGCAATCCTGGTAGCCCAGCTTCATGCCCTCTTCCCAGTAGGGGCCATGGGGCGAGGGGGCCATGCGCCATTTGGGAGTGCCGTCTTCGTTGACCGTCGGACCCGGAGCGACCATGCTGGGAACAAATGCCGTGTACCAGAAAATCTGCTGCGCCACACTGCCACCGGCCAGAAACGGCAGGTAGGTGTAGAAATCCATCCCCAGGGCACCCGGAGGCGCGTATTTCCTGAGCCAGTCCATGTATTTGCGCAGCGCGTATTTGGCTGCCGGGCCATTGGCGGCACCCCCGCGAGCAACGCTGGCACCGACCGGGCGGCAATCTTCCATGCGGATGCCCCACTCGTCTACAGGGATGCCGTTGGGAATACCCTTGTCACCGGCACCGGCCATGGACAACCATGCATCGGTGAAGCGCCAGCCCAGGTCCGGAGCCTTCTTACCATAGTCGTTATGACCGAAAATGGCTTTACCGTCGATTTCCTGGATATGCTCGCTGAAAAACTGGGCGATATCCTCGTAGGCCGACCAGTTGACCGGCACCCCCAGCTCATAGCCGTAAATCTCTTTAAATTTCTTTTTGAAGTCCTCGCGATTGAACCAGTCATAGCGGAACCAATAAAGGTTGGCGAACTGCTGGTCCGGAAGCTGATACAGTTTGCCGTCCGGGCCGGTGGTGAAGGACTTGCCCATGAAATCGTCGACATCGAGCGTGGGTAGGGTCACGTCCTTGCCCTCACCCGTCATAAAGTCGGACAGGGGAACTACATACCCGTATCGGGCGTGGGTTCCGATGAGATCGGAATCGTTAATCCAGGCATCATAAAGGTTCTGGCCTGATGCCCACTGTGATTGAAGTTTTTCAATGACATCCCCTTCCTGGATCAGATCAAAAGAGACCTTGATGCCGGTGATCTCTTCAAACGCCTTGCCCAGCACTTTGGCTTCATACTCGTGAGTCGAGATGGTCTCGGACACGACCTTGATATTCATGCCTTTAAAAGGCTTGGGATGAACCACTCCATCTCCTTCATTTGTTCGTCTTTTGTCAACGTCGACGGTTGAAATTCCTCGTCGACCCACTTTTTGGCGGCTGCCATGTCCGCACTCGCAGTACCGGCAAAGAACGCAAACAATGCAACCACAACACCGACCAGGAACATCATTCTGGTCCTCTTCTTTAACATCATTCTAAGCATATGCTCACCTCCTGTAGGCCTTCAATAGTTGGCTTGCTGACTCCTGGTCTAAATTGCAGGCGTGAAGGCCTTTAACGCCAAACAACATAAACCTCGTCTTTCTCATTCCCTTTTGTTAAGCCCCTCCTTTAGCTTTTGGCCTTCGCCGTTTGGTTTCTCGTTCCTGGTCTACATCGTCGGCGTGAAGGCCGTAAACGCCGTGCGATATAAGGACCCGTCTTAATTAATCCGCCCTGAAAAATAGCCACTCAAGGATGCAATTTGTACTTTAAAACTGAAGAATGTTATTGAATCGAAGGGCCGACGGATTAATTATTTTATGCTGCGCATTTTTTAAGGATAAGGATAATATTCCTATTCAACTAATAACTGATAACCAATAACCAATAACTCCCAATTGGTTTTATTTCAATTGGAATTCTAATCAACCCCAACGCATTACCACAATCACCCAGACCAAGGATATGATCGTTGCATA
>CAMYLH010000897.1 GCA_947259065.1 uncultured Desulfobacterales bacterium | reverse complement strand
CAAGATCACCCTTGCGTAGTGCTTCGCGAACATCATCAAGCTTGTATGCATCTTCCAGCGCTAAATAAGGTGACCACCCTTCAGGAGTATTAATCAATTCAATGTCAACTTCAGCAATATATTTTCCTTCGTGAACAAGTTTTGTATGCTTTCTTTTTTTCATTATTTTTTCCTCATGAAATCTTCAAACCATATATCGGGATCCGGTCTGTAGGCCGTTACGAGGACTTCAGGTGAGTTCGAACCTTTGGGGATACCCCAGACAACATGAATTGGATCTCCATTGGAATCTTCTTGCAATAGTAAAATGCACGGCCCTTTTGGATATTCCTGATAATTTTCAACCACAATTGCCTCCTTGATGCCGGTTAGAATGTCCCGAACAAGTATAAGATCATCGGCCAATTCATCATAGCCGTGATTTGAAATGACAATTTCGTTACGCTCAATAAGATCAAGAATGGCTTTAAATATTGCTACGTCTCAATTTGGTTGTCCCTGACCTCAATTTAATGGTCCCTGGAAGTCTCACAATAACCGGCAAAGAAAAATGCCGCCAGAAGCAGGGTTTGCAATTGGCGGCGTAATCGGTGTTATCTATTGAATCTGTTTTTAAGGATTTTCACAGCATCTACAAAGCCGCAATTACCCACGGTGATAACCATATCGATCGGATTGAAGTTTTTCTGGCAGTCGAAGCATCTGGCCAAATTTGTTTTGTGATTGGTACACAGGGGGCAACGGAATCTGATTGTTTTGCGGTCCTTTTGCACCTCAAGGTTCAACAGATCGACAATGACTTCATCAATGGGGATATCATTGCGCAGCATCCGGAGAAAATCAGCAGGGTAATATTGTGACATATTGAGTCCTCCTATGGCAGAGAAAATTCTGCCATTGTTTCGTTCACCAGCGGTTCGGTGATTTTTTTGATGTTGCGTGCCGCGGCATTGATAAGACAAGCGGTGGCCACATTGTTGATCTGCCTGGGCACTCCGCCGGTATAATCATGAATAAGGCTTTTGGCTTCGGCCTCGAAGATTTTGGTAACGCCGCCGGATTTTGTGATGCGGTAATCGATATAAGCATCAGTTTTTTCCTGTGACAGGGGTTGCATGACAAACTGCAAGGTGATGCGCTGGACCAGGTCGGCATATGAAGAACGTTTGAGTATCTGGTTGAGGCTTTCCTGTCCGCACAAAAGGATTTTCAACGACACTTGCTGGTCAATGGAAGAGATCAACAATCTCAAGTCGGTAAGGATTTTAGGATCGATCAAATGGGCCTCGTCGATGATAAACAGGGTGCATTTATCGTTGATATTGATGCGATCGAGGATCTGCATGAGCATCCGGTCTTTACCCATCAGGGGTTTTTCCCCGAGTTTGGTGACGATCAACCGCAAAAAAGCGTTGGCATTCAGGGGTGTGAGGTGCAGATAGACCGGGTGGTAGCGATTGTGGGGCAGCTGGTCGATAAAGAGTCTGAGAAGCGAGGATTTGCCCAGGCCGGTTTGCCCGATGATCAATGCAATGGCACCCTGTTGCTCAAAGAATTTGAGTCTGGCCAGTGCCTGATCGGTGCGTTCATCGCGCAGCAGCCAATCGATGGGCGGTTTTTCGGCAAAGGGGTGGGCTGTCAGGTCAAAATGGTTAAGAAACATGATTTTTCTCCTTTTGGATTAGATATTTAAGTTCCCGAACGACGTAAGGAACCGTAGGATATGGGGCTTTTTCAAAAGCAATTTTGACCAAATGCCGATTAATGGCGAGGCTTTGGTTATAGACTTTTTTGAGAGATTCCAGTTCGCCGGCGGTAAGATCCGCCAGGCCGGCCTTTCTACCCATCATCTGTGCCACGGTTTTGGCGAACTCATGAAAGGGCCAAGATCTTTTTGCCACGACCGAGCATCTTTTTGTGCTGGCGGAGCAAAAGGTCGGTATAGCTGTGTTTGGGTTTTGCCCGTTTTGGCTCGGGGCCTTGTGGGATAATGCTGGAACGGTCATGAAGATTACCGGATCCCAGATATTCACCGGCGAGCGAGTAGATGTGTACGGTATCGAAGGTTGAGAACGGATCGAATTTGACCTGCACCCGGTCGCCGCGCAGTTTGGGATCGACGCGGTAAAATCGTCTGCTGAGCTGAACATCGGAAAATGTTCTGTTGACGGTACGCAGTATTGACTGCATGAAAGATTCAATCGCCCGTCCCATGTCGACTTGACGGATAACCGTCACCCCTTTTTGATAGCGTTGTTCTGGAGGTTGCCCGGTCTCTGAGTGTTTGTCTTTGTGATAACTGACCGCCAGCCAGGCGGACAAAATCCGATTAAGCTCGGCCAGGGTCAACAGATCACCGGCACGCACTTCGGCTTCAAATTGATCCTGAGCGGTTTGGAAAAATCGTTCAATAAGGCCGCCAGGTGGCGGATCTTTCGGCGGTCGATGCAGTAGTTTGATATCCAGTCGGTAGCAAGCCGCTTTCAATCCGTTTGCGTGGTAGATCTTGGCGTTATCCACATAAAGTTGTTTGGGAGCGCCATGCGTGGAAAAAGCCCGGATCAGAGAATCGATCAAGACATCCAGATTTTCCCTGAAGTAATATCGTGCTTCGACAACAAAGCGGCTGTGGCAATCGATGAAAGCCGATAGATAGGTTGGGACCACATCGGTGTTGTTGATCACATACGGTCCGTCTTCAAAGTCACCGACCCATAGGTCGTGGGTGTGATTCCTGGACCATCGTTTGCGGACCTTCTTGCGAAGCACACCCAGTTTGATACGGGTAGCGTTGGCCTGTTTAAGATGCCGGTACAAGGTGGATCGAGGTACGGTTTGTCCATACAACTCTTCAAGGAATCGGTTGATGGTGTTCGGACTGCGAAAGGGCTGTTCTTTTTTCAGTTCAATGGCTTTTTCGATGATCTCACCGGCAATGTTGCGGGGTTTACCACGATCGGATCGGCCCTTACGTGAAAGAGCGTCAAATCCACCCTGCCGGTAGCGATTTAATTTGCGTCTCAGAGTTTTTAGCGAGGGTTTGCCGACACGTCCGTCCGGGAACTGTATTTCTTCATCGGCCTTTGATTTAAGAAACAGGTTGGTCAGTTCCGGTTCGATCTCTTCGTAAATGACCGGACTTAGCAGATCACACCAGAAAATAGCCCATTTTTCCTGTTTTTTGTCCAAGCGGTAGCCTCCTTTTCATCTCTGGAGGCAAACTTAGCTCAGCTAAAGGCACAGCGCGTTGCCAACTTGGTGAAAATTGAGGTTTTGAAGGTGGCTTGAAAAAAAGCTTCGATGATCACCAGTTGACGGCAGCCGACAAGCTGTTTTTTCCGGTGATTGGTTCTGTATTTGCGTTGCGCAATAACCAGCCGGGCAAGGTCTCGGCAAATACTTAATGTGGGGTTTTGCTGAAGCACCAGGATCAGGGCTGTTCGGCAGGTTTGGCTAAAACGACCAAGGGTTGTAATCCATCGGTGT
>CAMYLH010000896.1 GCA_947259065.1 uncultured Desulfobacterales bacterium | reverse complement strand
GCCGACGGATACGCCCAATAATATATCCAACCGGGAGGGCTTGCTCCGCTGGCCGATCAATGCCGAGACCTGTCTTGCCTTCTGGGCGGCAAACGGGACCGACTGTTCCAACTGCATTAGAACATGCCCGTTTAATAAACCCACCGGCCGGCTTCACGATTCGGTCAGGTGGGGCATCAAGAACCTCCCTTTTTTAAACCCGCTGTTTCTCTGGGGAGATGACCTTTTGGGCTAAGGCAAATCATTAATCCAGGGACCGCCGTTTAGCCACTGCATGTGCATTTCTTTTAACTGGCCGGTGCCTTGAAGAAAATTCATAAAATTCTCCACCCAATTTATCAACAGCGTGTCTTCGGCCATGGCAATGCCCAGTGGTTCAAAGGTGAGAGGCGACTTTCCTGCGAACAGTCCTTTATCCTGGTATCGATAAGCTGTCAGCGCACAAAAAGGGAAATCGGCCACAAGCACATCGAGCCGCAATGGTAACATCGGAGGTGTCCAGTCCTTTGGCCTCCCGCAGAGCAGCATACTTGGCAGCCACGGCCAGGAGTCCCTTGCCCGTCACATAATCCGGTCCCACAAATGCCACCTTTTGATTGCGCTTCGGTTTTATGGTCATGCCCGACAAGACCATGTCAACCTGGCCCGCTTCAAGGGCCGGAAGCAGCTCGGCAAATGGTTTTAAGACAAATTTTACTTTAACACCCATTGCCGCGGCCATCGCTCTGGAAATATCAGCATCCAGTCCGATGATTTCGCCTTTTTTGGTGATGGCCGTCATCGGCGGTTGACTGCCGCTTGTGCCAACCACCAACTCTCCCTTTTTCAGGATGCGCTCAAGGCTCGGGCCCGCCGAGGCGGTCACGGCAACCATCAGTGACAATATCAAAAATAAAACAACGACTGCTTTCTTCATCGAATTCTCCTTTTCACGCGTTTTTTATTAATGTCTCTCCTGCCAGAACTTTTCATACCAAACCCAATGAAGTCTATTGGCGATTAAGCTACAAACAATCCCTTAGAAAAGCTCTTTAATCCAGGATGTGTTTTTAATCCAACGATTTATGAGTTTGGCAAAATATTATAGATCCAGGGCAACCTGCAATTTTTTTAGCTTTTATAACGTATATGCAAATTTTTCAATAATCAAGCCTCTAATTCATACGAAGTCCTTAAGAAAAAGGTGTGCCGAGGACCGCCGATAAACAGCATTATCGATCGCGGCACCGAGAACGGGAGTTTGCCCAACCGCAAGGAAGAGAAAAGCAAGCCGAGCTCAAATTTTGTGAAAATTTAAAAAATTAGACAAGATTAACGGGATTAACAGGATTTCTTTGGTCTGGTTATAAATCTGTTTCACTCAATGGGGTATCACGAGTATGCCGGATTGTGAGTAATACCGGGAGCAGTATCCATCGGTTGTAACCGTTGAACCTTGAACCGCTAAGTTTAGGTGCATCTATCCACACCCCGACACCCAAAAAGAAAAACTGCGGGAAGAAATCCGGAGCTAAACGACAAAAATGTGTTGCAATATCCAACTTATTGAATTAATGAATGAACTGGTTTTCCGGTTTTTTAATGATTCGATGATTCGTTGATTAAGGTGGATGGATCATATCCCTAACCAGGGAGCAAGCTGAAAGGGAAGTTGCCGTGACCGAGGAATTTGACGCCCAAAAAAGTTATCTTGCTGTCAAAGCCAGTGAGAAGATGGTCGCATTTGTCGGATTTATAATTCCTCTCGAAGAAAACGGCAAAACGAAGGAAGGGGTCGTTAAAATATCTTCCTTTCAGCGCCCTTACGGCGGCGGCTATCTGACACTGACCTTCATTGTAGATAGAGGACCGGATGAAGGGCTTATCGATAAATATCAACGGTTGTGTGAGAAACTCACGGAAGATGCTCTCGCGCCGCTGCTGGAGAAGGGATTCGAACGGATGGTCAAAGTCGACCTGGATTCGCTGGAAAAAAGCAAGGGGTGGTATATAGAGGAAATCAATGTTTATTTCCGCACTTTGCAGGGTCGGGAAAAGGTTTTGATTGAGCAACAG
>CAMYLH010000895.1 GCA_947259065.1 uncultured Desulfobacterales bacterium | reverse complement strand
TCTGAGCAAAAACTGCGGGATTGACGAAATCTCCGATGCAATTTGTGTGGTGAATCGGGGTGAGCGCTATATCAGTGCTGATATAGCCCGCCAGATGGCGTTATCGGCGTTGCCGGGTGGCGAGCAATCGCTTTTTGGACGTTTGTCCCAACGTGAATTGCAAGTCATGTTAATGGTGGCGCAGGGACAAAGTGTTCACGACATTTCGGGTCATTTGTGCCTGAGTTCAAAGACGATCAGCACATATCGTTACCGATTGTATGAGAAGCTCGGTGTCGGAAATGATGTCGAACTGGCCCGTCTGGCCATCCGGCACGGCATTGTCGGTATTGCTTTGCAACCATAACCGACTGAACTTCATGAAAAAATAGTGCAGCCTGGTCAAGGTTTGGCGTATTTCGTCGCTAACTAGCAGCAGGTAAACCGACTGGCCGAATTGGTTATGGTAGCACTAACTCCTTCTACGCAGGCAGAAGACAATCCGGTAGACATTCTGCTCGTTGACTCCAGGCAGCTGGTACGGGCAGGAATTGAGCGGGTGTTGTCTGACTCCGGTCATCTGACAGTTTCCGCTGCGGCGGCAAACTGCAACGAAGCCATACGTCTGGCCCGGCGGCAGCAACCGCAGATCATTATGATCAACCTGCCCGGGGCCAGTGTCGAGGTGCTGGATGGTGCAAGCAAGATCCGACGGCAGTTTCCGGATATCCAGGTCCTCGTGCTGGCCGACGAATCAGACCTGATTATTCAGGAACGCCTGCTGAAGGCCGGGGTCGCAGGCTGTGTCAGCAGTCTTTGCAGTGTCGAAGAATTGTTTACCGCCATTGAAATTGTATTGAAGGGCGAGCGTTATATCAGCGACTCTCTGGCCCGGAAATTGGCCGAACGCCGTTTGCCGGGGCACGAGGGTTCGCCTTTTGACCAGCTGACACACCGCGAACTGCAGGTTTTCCTGCTGGTCGCCGGGGGCAAGAATACCTTGGCGATTGCCAAGGAGTTGTGTCTTACCCGAAAGACCGTAAACGGTTATCGGAACCGCGTGCTGGAAAAGCTTCATGTGCAGACAGAAGTTGAACTGATGCACCTTGCCATCCGTCATGGACTGGTCAGGGTTCCCGGCAGCGCTTAGCACGGGTATGAATCCAGAAACATGAAACAAGTCCGGGATTTACCGCGTAATGGTGGTAACATCGGAAGGGTGGATACACAAGGCACCCTTGAGGAAGGGAAAAGAAAATGGGCGAACCTACACGTATTCGGGCACCGGAACTACCAGATAAACTGGAATGGTTTAATACCGATCAAGCACCAACGTTGAGAGGCCAGCGCGGCAAGGTGGTTCTATTGGACTTCTGGTCGTATTGCTCCATCAACAGTATGCACGTACTGCCGGACCTTCACTATCTGGAAAACAAATATCCAGAGACTTTAACGGTGATCGGTATTCATTCACCGAAGTTCGAAAATGAGCGCATTGGCGCCCAGTTGCAGAAAGCCATTAATCGTCAGCATATTCGTCATCCGGTTGCCAATGATCCGACTTTCCAGTTATGGCGTGCCTACGGTATCAAGGCCTGGCCATCGGTGGACGAATTGATCGGCAAGCATCTGGATGAAGCTGAAGAAAAAGGTATCCTGAAACATTCGCCGACAGCGGTCAGCCTGAATCCCGAACCGGATTCAATGCTCAGTTTCCCCGGTAAAGTGATAGCAACCCGGAATAATCTGTATATTGCGGACAGCGGCCGCAATCGTATCCTGGAAACCTACCACGACGGCAAAATTCGGCGCGTTTTCGGAAGTGGTACCGCCAGTGTGCTGGACGGATGTGAATCAGGGGCGATGTTCGACAATCCCCAGGGAATGGTGATGGTCGGTGACTTTCTGTATGTAGCAGATACGGGCAATCACGCTATTCGGCGTATCCAAATTAAAACAGGTGAAGTGATGACCCTTGCCGGAACGGGTAAACAGGGTCGTTATGTCGCAGACAGTTTCCGCGAACCCATGGATGCAGCGCTGAATTCGCCCTGGGATTTGAGTTATAACGAGAGTAATCTTTATATTGCCATGGCAGGTCAGCACCAGATCTGGCGAATGAATCTAAATCACCTGGCTATCGAGCGCTATGCGGGTGCTGGCAGTGAGGGTATTGTCGATGGCCCGCTCCATACCGCCAGTTTTGCTCAGCCGTCCGGGCTGGCGGTTCATGCGGAGCGTCTTTATGTCGTTGACTCAGAGACATCTGCCATACGTGAAATTCATCTGAATCAGAATGTCGTGAACACTTTGGTCGGGAAAGGTCTGTTTGATTTTGGTGACCGTAGCGGCGTGGGAAGAGAAGCACGCCTGCAGCATCCGCTGGATATCTCTGTCGATTCGGAACGCGATACATTGTGGATTGCCGATACCTATAATTCCAAAATCAAACGTATCGATATGAAGACCAATGAAGTGAGTACATTTAAGTTTGTTTTCAAGCTCAATGAACCTGGCGGCCTGAGTATTTACCGGAACAAGCTTTTTATCGCCAACACCAATGAACATCAACTCGTGGTGCTGGATTTGCAGACACGAATGGCAGAGGTCGTGAATGTGCGCGAATGACAGTGTTCCGGTATTTGACGAAGGATGTAAACGCTGTCATCGTTTGAGCAGTTTTCTGGAAGACGTCTCTCGGCAGTACCCCGACTATTATGCCAAGCCGGTGCCGGCATTCGGTGATCCCGATGCCGAACTGCTGATCGTGGGCCTGGCGCCGGGCATGCACGGCGCAAATCGTACCGGGCGACCCTTTACCGGCGATTACGCCGGTATCATGCTTTATCAGACGCTGTATGATTATGGTTTCGGCAGTCGCCCGGTGTCTGAATCCCATGACGATGGCCTGAAATTAAAGCACTGCCGCATTTCCAATG
>CAMYLH010000894.1 GCA_947259065.1 uncultured Desulfobacterales bacterium | reverse complement strand
TGCCGTTGAACTCATCGATATGCGCACTCATAAAGGACAGCATCCCAGAATGGGTGCCATTGATGTGGTTCCCTTTATCCCGGTCAAAAACGTCAGCGTCCCGGAAGCCGTGGATATTTCCAAAGCGACGGCCAAGCTCGCGGCTGAAGCATATAGCTTGCCGATTTTTCTATATGAGCAATCGGCTACCCGACCGGAGCGGCAGAACCTGGCAACCATCAGAAAGGGCCAGTACGAGGCTATGGCCGAGAAACTCAGCCAATCGGAATGGACACCCGATTTCGGACCCGCCCGGGTTCACCCCAGCGCCGGTGTAACAGCCATGGGAGCGCGTATGCCCCTGGTGGCCTTTAATGTCAACCTGGATACCAACCGGCTTGAAATCGCCGATCGAATCGCAAGAAAAGTCAGACACATCAGCGGCGGATTGCGGTATTGCAAGGGCATCGGTATCGAATTAAAAGAAAGGGGCATCGTCCAGGTGTCGATGAACATGACGGACTACACCAAGACCGCCCTTTACCGCGTGGTCGAACTGATTAAAATTGAAGCCCGGCGTTACGGCATTAATGTCGTCGGCAGTGAAATCATCGGTCTGGTGCCCATGGAAGCATTGATTGATTCGGCTGTGTATTATCTGGGCGTGGAAGACTTTTCCATGAGCCAGGTGCTGGAGTATCGTATTTATGAGTGAGGATATCTTATGAATGGAAATTTAATTGTCAAACATGCTTCCGAGTTGGTCACCTGCGGTGGCTTTTCGGCCAAAAGAGGTGAAGAGATGTCTGACCTGAAGATCATACCGGACGGTGCGGTGGTCGTTAGAGAAGGCATCATAGAGGCAGTCGGAACGACCCAGGATATTATGTCGAAACTTGAAGAGACCGGGTCCGATTTATCCGGTTTCGATATTATCGATGCGAAAGGCCGGGCCGTACTGCCCGGCTTTGTCGATTCACACACCCATTTTGTTTTCAGCGGTTTTCGCGCCGAAGAATTTTCCTGGCGCCTGAGGCTACCCGCAAGGCAACGATGGAAGAATTGGTTCAATCGGGGATCAACCGGCTCGATTCCATGCTGTCTTTCGGAGTAACCACGGTGGAAGGCAAAAGCGGCTACGGATTGGACTGCGATACGGAAATCAAACAACTTGAAGTCATGGCGCATTTAAACAAAATACACTACGTGGAAATTGCCCCGACGTTTCTTGGCGCCCACGCCGTGCCCCAAGCGTATAAAGGCAAAGAAGATGAATTCATCGAATTTATGGTGAGCGACGTCTTGCCCCGCGTCGCCGAACGAAATCTTGCAGAATTTTGTGATATCTTCTGCGAAAAAAATGTCTTTTCCGTCGAGCAATCCCGGCGCCTCTTAAGCAAAGCAAAAGATCTGGGACTAAAATTAAAGCTACATGCCGATGAAATCGTACCAACCGGCGGGGCTGAATTGGCCGCCGAGCTGGAAGCGGTCTCGGCCGATCACCTCCTGCAGGCCTCGGAAGAAGGCATCCGCCAGATGGCTGCCGCCGGTGTGGTTGCGACCCTGCTTCCGGCAACCGCCTTCAGTTTAAAAGAACCCTTTGCCAGGGGCCGGTATATGATAGATTCCAATTGTGCGGTAGCGCTGGCAACAGACTTTAATCCGGGCAGTTGTTTCACCGAATCCATACCGCTCATATTTGCTCTGGCGACACTTTATATGGACATCACCACCGAAGAAGCCGTGACGGCACTGACAATTAACGCCGCGGCCGCGATCGACAGGGCCAATTCCATCGGCAGCATAGACATTGGCAAAAATGGGGATTTGGCGGTGCTTGAGTATCCGTCTTACAAATTCATTCCCTATCACATCGGCATCAACACGGTCGACAAAGTCGTCAAAAAGGGAAATTTGGTTTTTGACAGAGAAAAAGGAGGGATGACATATTGTTAGCCAATTTAAAAATTACGGAGTATCTGGAAAAAGCAGCTGCGGGAACCGCGGTTCCCGGTGGTGGAAGTGTCGCAGCTTTGAATGCTTCCCTGGCGGCCGGCCTTACCGCAATGGTAGCCAATCTGACCATCGGCAAAAAAGGCTATGAAGCCGTTGAAGAAGAGATGAAGGATATCGTCGGGAAAGCGACCGAATTGAGAGAAAAACTGACTGCAGCCATCGACAGGGATGCTGAGGCCTACAGCGAAGTTATGGCCGCCTTTAAACTTCCCAAGGCAACGGATCAAGAAAATGAATTGCGAAAACTGGAAATCCAGAAAACCTTTAAACATGCGGCCCTGGTTCCTCTGGAAGTAGCCAAAAATGCAGTCAAAGTCATAATGCTGGCCGGCAGAGCAGTTGGCAACGGGAATAAAAATGCCGTTACCGATGGAATCGTCGCCGCCATGAACGCCAGGACCGCCGCTCTGGCAGCATTATACAATGTAAAAATTAATTTAAGTTTCATTGAAGATGATGAGTTTGTAAAAAAATTGACCAGAGAGATAAATGATCTGGAACAGCAGGCAAAATCCAAGGAACAGGAGATACTTTCTAACGTTGTAATTTAGTAAGAATGCTCCTTCCAAGACGTTGCCCGGAATAAGTGACCACTGAAGGGCCGCAGGAACGCTGACAATTTAA
>CAMYLH010000893.1 GCA_947259065.1 uncultured Desulfobacterales bacterium | reverse complement strand
TCAACGGTAAGAAAACAACAGCTTGAAAATGATGTAAAGAAGGCTATGAACACTTTATCTGAAAGGCAGCGCAGCATATTTCAGTTGAAAATTTTTCATGAAATGAGTATACCGGAAATAGCCCAGATGATGAACTTGGCGGAAGGTACCGTAAAAACTCATCTTTTTCGAGCCACACAGGTTATCCAAAAAAAACTGAAGGGCTGGACGGATGGCTAAAGGAGGTAGCGGCATGCAGGCATGTCATCGTCAGAAAAAAAATCTGGTGTTGTACGTACACGGCGAACTGGATTCAAACTCCGGCAATGAGATCGAAAATCATCTTGAAAAGTGTGACGTTTGCCGATCCGAATATCACCAGCTATTGTCCTTGCTGGGAAATATTAGAGAAACTGCAGCGCCACCGGAGTTATCTGCCAAACAGATCAACTCACTGGTCACCAACATCCAATTGAAATTAAAAGACAGAAAAAATGACAAATGGTGGCGTGCACATGATACCGGCCATTGCGACGGCTTGTATTTTAATTGTGATGGCGGGTATTATCGGGTATGTAAAAATCAATGATACGAATGAGTTTCAGCCGGTTGCCATTCAGCAAAATGAAGAATTGATGTTAAGTGACACCGACCTGGAGATCGTAAAAAATTTAGAGTTTTTAAAAGAAATGAATGCGATCCAGAAGTTATCCCAGGTTGTCGATCCGGACGATGAATTCGACTCACAAGGAGAATTGGACAGCGAAACCAGAGGAATGAGACAGGATGCGTATCGAAAATATTTTGTTTAGAATCGATTGTTTTCGATTGAGATACTTGACCGCGGCAACCGGTTTAATCGTCTTGTTTAGTTGCAGTCCGCTGTGGGGTTCCATTGCGGACCCGCATCCTCATCCCGTTGCTGTCTCGGTTTCAGATCATTACAAAGCAGCACTGAGCGAGTATCTCTGCAAACGTAGTTCCAGCGATCAAAATTTCCAGCAATGGCAGGACCTATCCCCGCAAGAACGGGAAAAATTGCTGAAAAAATACAAAGAATGGCAATCGCTGCCGCCGGAAGAGCAACAAACTATCCGCCGCCGGATGAATCAGTTGAATAGAATGCCTTCTCAACAACGCAAACTCTATAAACAGCTGTTCCGTCAATGGCAGCACCTGCCCCCGAGTGAGCGCAGACAACTGCAAAAAGATCTGGACAACTGGGAGAATCTTTCTCCCCAGCAAAAAAAGTCTATTCGGCGCCGCTTTAAAAAATAGGACCTTATTGGGTTCATTCTGACAGCATGTTGTAAGGAGCGTAAGGTGTCAGGTTTCAGGTGTCGGGTTTCATGGAAAGCAAGTGTTAGATGCTGACACCCGACACCCGACACCTGAAACCGATATAAGTAACCCGTGTGCTGGCTGCTCTGCTAGGGCCAGTACTTTTGAACGCAGTCTCGAAAAGAGCATAGCCACTATCGGTCATTTAAATCAAAAGGAGGCATCTATGAAACATCTGGGGAAAGTTATCGCGATTATTATCGTCATCGCAGTGGCCGCCACTGCCGTCAACGCAAAATTTAATAAAGCTGAGGATGCAATCCGCTACCGGCAGGCCGTCATGGTTCTGGTCGGCCAGCATTTCGGCAGTATGGGACAGGTGGTGAAAGGGAAACAACCGTACGATCAAACCGCATTTGCAAAAGAAGCGGCTGTTCTTGAAATGCTATCCAAATTGCCTTGGGAGGCTTTTTTGTATCCCGAAAGCGATCGCGGTAAAACGAAATTGAAATCAAAGGCCTTAAAAAACCAGGATGATTTCATGCAAGCGGCACGAAAATTCGAAACCGAGACGGCAAAGCTGGCCACCGATGCCAAAGCCGGGGATCTCAACGCCGTTAAAGCACAATTTGGGGCCACTGCCCAGACATGCAAAGGCTGCCACAGCGATTTTAAATCCAATTGATGATCGGGTCGGATGGGATGGATGTGATCTTGTGTGAAATATTAATTTAGACAGGATTCCTGTCCATCCAGCCTGCCGGGGCGAAGCTTTTTAGCGAAGTCTGGTTGATCCTGTCAGAAAAATAGAATTGCATTTCGTTAAGTTTCTTTTTCGATTAAACTGGCCGCCCTCCCAAGGCGGGTAAACTTTTTTGGCCGGCAGGCCGACGGCGGGACTCGTATGCACGCTTAGCCTGCATGAACTAGTAGATATACCCCCAAAATTGCCAGTCCAAAAATTACTGCGGCCAAAAAAATGCTGGCGGTAGGGCTCTCTACGGCTGAGTGCCGGCGTTTCATGCCGGTAATCATTGGCCCAATCAGGTTTTCATCTTTGAAAAAGAAATAAAAGAATACGGCGAAAATGTGAATGGCGATGAGCGCGACAAGCACGTATCGGTTGATCAGGTGAACCCAGGTAAAAAAATCGCTGGTTTCTTTGCTTACCCATACATAGAAGGGACCTTCCGTTAGAATGTTGTCGTTGGCAAACAATCCGGTGGCGACCTGCACGAACAATACCAGCAGCATGGCAACAATCGACCATCCGCCCAGCGGGTTATGGCCGAGATAGGGTGTCTCTGTCTTTTTTTGCAGCAACACCCTGACGTGGGAAAGAACGGTTGCCGGATCTTTGACAAAACTGGCGAACCGGGCTGTGTGACTGCCGACAAAGCCCCACGCCAAACGAAAAATCAGCAGCACCAAAATCGCATATCCGCTCAGCAAATGGTACTCCATGGCATTTCCACCGATATTACCGGCAACAAATGACAACATCACGCAGATGAGAAGCAGCCAGTGAAACAAACGGGTAGGAAGATCCCATACCAAAACCAGGTTTGATCGCTCGGTCTGCCGATGATTATCAATTTTGTTGTTTTCCATTGTAGGCGGCTTTGCTGACTGAGAAATCCGGATAAATAGCCATTTCTGATTGAACACTATCTAAGACCATCTTCAATGTCAACATTTGAGCTTCCCTAATCATCGCCTTTAAAAACCCGACTTTCATCTGTTCGTTTTACCAGTTTTGTTTCTG
>CAMYLH010000892.1 GCA_947259065.1 uncultured Desulfobacterales bacterium | reverse complement strand
CCGGCAATGATGACACCGTAGACACCGACAGACGTCAGCGCCAGGATATACAACAGGCTGGCATCCACATCAGCCAGCACCAGGCCGTCATCAAAGGGAATAACCGCCCACGCCGCCAGCGCCGGCCCTATCACCAGGGTGGGGGCAATGACAAACAGGTAATGATTGGACTTGGCGGGAATGATGACTTCCTTGAACATCAACTTGACCGCGTCCGCAATGGGCTGCAACCAACCTCGCGGTCCTACCCGGTTGGGACCGATCCGCAGCTGCATATAACCGATGATCTTGCGCTCGGCATACGTCAGGTAGGCGACACAGAGCATCAACGGCACTACGATGATGATAATTTTGGCCAGGATAATCCCGCCGGTAATAATCCAGTCGATGAGTGAGGTGGTCTCAGTCATGATGCCTTCTTAATCTGTACCGAACCGAACGGTGCGCCGAGTTCAAGTGTTGTTTCGATGGCCTGCGAGATCAGCGCCGAGCCTTCGGCGATACTGTCAGTCACAACGACATCCATATCTGCATCCTCGTCACCCTGCAGCACCACCGCCTTGTCACCGTCCGACAGGCCCAGTCGGGAAGCATCGGCAGGATTCAGACTGACACTGGCGACATCGGCATCGGGTGTTTTCTGCAGCGCGGTGGCGCGGCGAACCATGTTGTCGACGGCGTACATGGGCAAATAATCGATGCGCTGCAAACCGCCGCCGCTTTCCAGGTAACCGACAAACTCACCACTGTGCGTGTTATTCACGGTGACATCACCGATCAGCCGGCTCAGAGAGTCACGAACCTGTTGCGAAGAGGTCTGGTCGAATCCTTCCAGCTCGAGCAGATTACCCAGAACGCGTAACACCTTCCAGCCGGGCCGGCTGCCGGCCGGTGCACGCGATACGGCGGCAAAGCTCTGCCAGCGGCCTTCGCAGTTCACAAAAGTGCCCGAGGTTTCGGAGAAACAGTTCATCGGCAGCAACACGTCAGCGTATTCGCGCATGCGTTCCGAACCAGCTCGGCCTGCTGCATCGTGGCCAGTGCCTTGGCGCCATCGGCACAATCAAATTCGGGCTCGATACCCAGCAGCAGATAGTTTTTCAGTGGCTGATCTATCATCTCTGCAGCGTTCAAGCCAGGGTTTTCTCTGGCCTGACCACCGGCCGTACGATGGGGTAATACGCCGGCCAGGCAGGCACCGGCACTGTTGGCACCATCAGACAGAAAACCCAGTTTCGCCCCGCTCAACTCGGCGATCAGTACCGCCAGCGCGCGCAAGGTGGAGAAGGCCGGATGCATGCCGGCACCCAGGCCGAGAACAACGCTGGCCTTGCCGGCTTCTTTCAGGGCAGATGCCATGGCCTGCTCGGTGGCATCCGGCAGGGTCTGATCGATCACCGATTGCAGCGCTTGCGGTGCACGCGCTTTTTTGCTCTGCAGCAGGGCTGCTGCCACACCGGCCAGCGACTGAACCAGCCGGCTCGGCGTCACAATGGCCTTGTGTGCCGGTTTGAAGGTGTAAGCGTAATCGACGGAATTGATGAACATCACGCTGGCGCCCGCCTTGGCGGCTTTGCGCAGACGGTGACCGATAATCGGCTGGTCCTTGCGCGGGTTACCGTCAACGATCAGGGCGGCATCGACATTTTCAAGATCCTCGATGCTCTGTCCCAGGAACGGGAACAGCGGCTGATCCTGCTGGCCACTGAAATCGGTCTGGCGCAGACGATGATCGATATTGCTGACACCGAGGCCCTCGGCAAGCCGGTTTACCAATACCTGTTCTTCAAGGGTGGCGCTGGGCGACACCAGAACCCCGAACTGATCAGCGCCCTGATTTTCGACGCGGTCTCGAAAGGCCTGCGCCACAACGTGCAGGGCTTCTTCCCATTCAACCGCCTGCCAGCCGCTGACTTTCTTGATCATCGGCTGTTCGAGGCGATCGGCGCTGTTTACACCCAGGTAGGCGAAACGGTCACGGTCCGACAACCAGACTTCATTGATAGCTTCGTTTTCCCGGGGGACGGCACGCATCAGCTTGCCATTGCGCGTATGCAGGTACAGGTTGGAACCGACACAATCATGCGCCGCTATCGAGGCGGTCTGCTCCATTTCCCAGGCGCGTGCGGTAAAGCGGAACGGCTTGGAAGTCAGTGCGCCGACCGGGCAGACATCGATGATGTTAGCGGACAGTTCGGATTCGATATTGTGCTGGATGTAGGTGCCGATCTCCACATTTTCACCACGACCCATGCCACCCATTTCCTTGAAACCGGCAATGTGCTGCAGGAAACGCACACAACGCGTGCAATGAATACAACGCGTCATATCGGAAGCAATCAGGGCGCCGAAATCCTTGTCCCTGACGACCCTTTTCTTTTCGCTGAAGCGGGAGACACCGCGGCCGTATTCCAGCGCGACATCCTGTAATTCACATTCACCGCCCTGGTCGCAGATCGGGCAATCCAGCGGGTGATTAATGAGCAGGAATTCCATCACCGCACGCTGCGCATTTTTCGCATAGTCGGAACGGGTGCTGATTTTCATGCCATCCATCACCGGCGTCGCACAGGCGGGCATGGGCTTGGGCGCCTTTTCCACTTCCACCATGCACATGCGGCAGTTGGCGGC
>CAMYLH010000891.1 GCA_947259065.1 uncultured Desulfobacterales bacterium | reverse complement strand
AGGGATTCCGGCGTCGTCATGGGGTTGGCAAATGTTTTGTTCATATAGCGATAATTTATTGTTCCGATCACACCGACCTTAAATCCGGCCTGTAGCAGGATGCTTTCAATTAAATAGGCGACAGTCGTCTTGCCGTTGGTTCCGGTAATGCCCACCAGGGTCATGTCCTGGGATGGACGGCCGAAAAACCGTGCCGCCAGATCGGCCAGGGCTGCGCGCGTATCGGCTACCCGGATGACGATCGGCCGGCTTTTTGGGGGTACGGAACTGATTTCATTAAGAAAGGGCTGAGGAGGCTCTTTTTGCGCGATAATTGCTGCAGCTCCTCTTTTAAGAGCCTGAGGCATAAAATCATGACCGTCGGCAGTTTGCCCTTCAATGGCGACAAACATACCGCCCGGTTGAACCTCCTGGGCCCTGTAATGAATTGATCCAATGTCCGAATCCGGCAGGCTGTCATCGGGCGCCGGGGATGGCGCATGGCCATTTTCGGCATCATTCTTTACTCTCTGATCACTGCTGCTCGTATTTAGCCGGTTTGCGGCGATGGGTTCAATGGCTTCAAGTAATTTTGACAGCTTCACCCGTCGGCCTCACTGTCCAGGAACACCCTGAATTTTGTCGTGTCCCCATCCGGCGGCACATTTAAATGGTTCAGCGTTTGCTGAGCAATTTGTTTAAATACCGGGGCGGCTACGATACCGCCATAATATTTTCCCTTAGGCTCATCAATAACCACTAGAATTGCAATTTCCGGATTATCGGCAGGCGTAAAACCGATAAACGATGCCGTATGCCGGTTGTCCGAGTATTGGCCGTTTTCATCAAGCTTCCGGCTGGTGCCGGTCTTACCACCGACGGAATATCCGTCGAGGGCGGCGTTCACTCCGGTGCCGCCTTCTGTGATGACCGTTTTCATGATATTTTTGACGATCTTGGCGGTACGGGCGGAAATGGCTCTTCTGATTTTTTGGGGATTGAAACGCTTGACGGGATGGTTGTTTTGATTGACAATTTGCTGCACGATGTAAGGCTTCATGAGAATACCGTCGTTTGCAATCGCGGAAACCGCCGTTACCATTTGAATCGCTGAAACGGAAACCCCGTGGCCAAATGAAATGGCACCCGTGTCAATATTCGACCAGGATGAGTGATTGGACAGGCTGCCGCTGGTCTCGCCCGGAGAGTCGATACCCGTTTTCTGGCCGAATCCAAAATTTCGCAAGGTGCGGTATAGATTCTTGGCACCCACCTTTTCACCGACTTTTACTGCCCCGATGGATGTTGCTGGAAAACTTGATAATTTGTTGTAGCGACAACCATCCATGTTTGTGAATGTCGTGGACGACATTTTTTCCGATTCGGTAGGCACCATTTTCACAATAAAATATACTGCTCGGCGTGGTTTCACCATACTCGAGAGCGGCGGCAGCGCTGAAAATTTTCATGGTTGAGCCCGGTTCAAATGAATCGGTGATAGCCCGGTTGCGCCAAAGAGATTTTTCGAATTCCGAGTAAGCATTCGGATTAATATGCGGGTAATGGGCAATTGACAAAATTGCCCCGGTGCGCGGCCGCATAACAATAGCTAGGGCGGAGAGAGCCGAATATCGATCCACTGCTTCCTGCAGGGCTTTTTCGGTGATATACTGAATGTTGCTATCAATGGTCAGAATCAGATCATGGCCGCGGTTTTTAGCAGATTGCTCGGGCTCGGCACTGAAGCGGTTGCCCAGCGCGTCCTTGAAAACCGTAATATTTCTGTGTGCCCCTTTGAGATGCTGATTGTAATAAAATTCGATGCCTTCCAGGCCGGCCCCATCCAACCCGGTAAAACCGAGTGCCTGGGCAGCCAGGGTCGTATGGGGATAAAAGCGGTTGTACTCCCTGACGAATTCAACACCCGGCATCTTAAGATCTCTAACGGCCCTGGTCTCCTTGGCAGTCGATTGGCGTTTGATCCAAACAAACGGTTTTTTGGCCGCCAGTTTGCGTTGGATCTTACCGGCGTCCAAATTTAAGATATCGGCCAGCACCTTAGCGGTGAACTTGGTATTTTCTATCCGCGAAGGGTAAGCGGCTATGGATGTCACATCAATGCTGACGGCCATTTCCCGAAGATTGCGATCATAAATGATGCCGCGTTTAGCGGATGCGGTAGACGATTGTTCGTATTGGTTCGAAGCCTTTTGGGATAACCACGGACTGCGATATACCTGTAGATGAATTGCCTTGGCCGCGATTCCCATAAAAGAAGCGAGAAAAAAGGCGCCCACAAGCAGTATCCGCAATCTGAAATATTTTTTTTCCATCACTCAATCCGAATAAACCGGAAAAATGGCCACAAAGGCACAAAGGCACAAAGTAAAACTGTTTGCTAAAATCTGTCTTTGTGTTTTGGTGTCTTGGTGGCGAAAATATTTTACCAGAATATTCATAAAAATAATTACTAAGGTAGATTTAATAACTGATGACCAGAATTTTACGGCAATAAAATCATTTGTTTCGATGTCGGCGTGATTAGACCAAGCTGTGTTTTCGCAATTGTCGCAATGCGTGAGGGCGATTTCAGACGTGCCAATTCAATTTTTAAGTTGTCCTGCATCGCAGCTAGCTGCCGTACGTGGGACCTTTGCGCTGTGATTTCATATTTAGTGCGAACGCTTTGCACCCTGCACCAGGTGTAGAATAGGAGCTCTGCGATAAAAACCAGCATCAAGCTTAGAAAGACTGCGATTACTTTTGGGTTTCGCTGTTTTCGTTTCTTTTTTTTCCGCATATTGTTCAGTAATTTCCACCATCCATGATTTCTTGTTCTTTTAAATTGCTTCAATTGGTATTGACGGCCGGTTTTTGACCCCCGGCCGACACCCTCTGACTTTTGCCATCAGATTTTAAAGC
>CAMYLH010000890.1 GCA_947259065.1 uncultured Desulfobacterales bacterium | reverse complement strand
GACGAAGGCGTCGCTGCCAACCACCGTATCGGGATGCGAAAGCGCCATGTACACGTCCTCGATCTGGGCGTTGTAGAACATGATCCCGGTGGTGGGCGCGGTTTTGTTCAGCTCCGTATATGTCTCTTCGGTGAGCGGGGTCATGTTGGACATCTGGATGATGTCCTTGTAGGTCCTGCCCATGTTGTTCTGGTAATTGTCGGGCTTGAGGTAGTCCGCGCCGACAATGCTGGCACCGTAATCATAGGGATAGATCTCGGCCACGACCGGCACACCCTTTCCACGGGCGGCATCAATCATGCTCAGCGCAGCCTTGGAATCCTTCAGCGCCTGGGCGGTCATGTGCTGGATCACCAGACCACCGCCATAGGCCTCCTGCGGGCCCATCAACTCCATGAACCCAAGGATGCCGCTGGTCGGCGGAATCTGTCCCGAATACCGGCCATGCAGGAACACCGAAGAGCCGTATTTTCCGGCTAGTTTCTGGCCGATCATCGCCTCCTGCTGGGACAAGCCGTCCACGGCGTAGCCAGCCGCAACGCCCACACCAATGGAGCCTTCCGACAGGCCTTCGTCCAGCATCTCTTCGAGTTTCTGTATCTGTTCGGGCGTCGAAGGTGTCGTCGACCAATTCATCGAAATATTGGATTCGACCGGGCTTGCCATGGCGTCATAGACGAAATACCCGTGCTCGTTGTCTTTGAAATTCGGGTTCAGCAATTTCTCCCGCACCATCATCGTGCTGGCCGAGGCGCCATAGTTCGCCCGGCATTTGCCTTCCACCGACTTGTACCATTCGGCAACCGGATAGACGCCCATCTCCAACTCCAACGGGGTTGTCACCCCGTCGCGCAGCGCCAGATGCTCGCCGAAAGGTGTTGCGGTGTTGTGCTGATGCATGTCGATGAAGCCTGGGCAGACAACGTGGCCGGTGGCATCAATTGTCTCTTTGCCGGTGATGCTGTCTTCGGTCACGATGGCGATCTTCTCGCCGGTGATCCCGACATTGCGAACCGCATCAAGTTTCGTCTCCGGATCGATCACCCGCCCACCAGTGATCGCAATGTCGTATACGTTTTCTGCCATTTTAAAGTTCCTCTAATTTGGATTCGTATCTGCTGCCCCGAAAGTAAATGGATCAAGCACGGGCTGGTCGGGCAGGACATCGTGCTGTGCGTTGCTGGGCGGTCATTTCTGACCGCCCCGCTGATCCGCATATTTGGCCCCCTCAGAGCTCGTTCTTGAACACATCACCGTCCTTGATAATCAGCTTGAGGCTGGTCTCGGGATCGGCGACGATCGCCACATCCTCCAGCGGGTTCGCCGAATAGATCAGGATATCGGCCATCGCACCTTCCTCGATCACGCCAAGTTTGCCATAGGGGTTGCGCTTGCCGGACATGGCCACGATCTTGCCGCTGCTCCGGTCGCCTGCCGTCATGACCAGGTTTCAGAAACCAAACGTGTAAAAGTCGCTCATCTTATCTTCCATGTGATTGGTTCCGGCAACTGGTCCCACATCCCGTAGAAACCAACGAATGTGAATCTCCGGCTTCGAGAGGTCGGCCTTGATATTAGCCAGGGTCCTTTCGTCCTGTTGAGATTCTGCTTTTGTACCATGCATCGTCCAGCGTGAACGGTGGGGTCATCTTGCTATATGCATCCCGAAGCATGTGCTGCCTAACAAAGGTGTTGTGTTCATGGGTCATATCCACATCAGGATAGGTTTCTGGTGTTGGATAGATGTGAATCGGGTGATTGGTGCTGAAGAGTGGTTCGCCAGCCACGCGATCAGTAAATGTATAGGCCCCACCCTTGTCGATCTCAAAGACTGTTGCAGCACCCGTGGCATCCACAATGGGCATATGTAGGGGCATTATGGTCTGCAGGATTCTGTTTTTGAGGATCGCTTCTTTGGCCTCTTCCACAGTGGCGCAGGTGGTGAGTATCAGTTGATGGAGTTGCGTCATGACAATGCCCGACACATCTCCGCCGACCGGCGGGCTGCCATCGCGGCCGCCACCCTGCGGGTCGTACATGCAACTCATCCAGAGTCCCTTTTCATTGATTCCATCACCCCAAGGCATCAATAATTCATTTGGTCCCGAGCAAATGGTGCGATACCCCTCGTCCGGCTGAAACTCGATCACGATCCCTCGCTCAAAGGCTCCATAACAGCCTTCCGGCGCTTTTTTCCCTAAGGCCGAATACCATTCGACCACGGGGGCGAAATCCATGTTGCGGGCAACATAAACGGCGCCGCCCTCCGAATCCTCTTTCGGCAGGACCAAGCCCGAACAAAAATTAGCTGATCCTAAGGAACTGAGACCGGAACGCGTTGTTTCGTACCAGTCGAAAGGAAGGTTGGTACCATCAAACTCGACAGAATCTTCCGGGTGACCAAAGGCTTTTAGGACTCCCTTTTGCATTTCGGCCACGTGCGGCCAGTTCTGGGCCAGATACTCGCGGCGCGCTTTACCATAGACGGGACTACGGTAAGGGACCAGCTTCACGTCGTATTCATTTTTGCCGATTGTGGCGAGATCGAACCCGATCTCTTTCCAACTTCCCTTCACGATGATGTGGTGGGGCTTGGCGTAATCTCCATCTTTGAAGTTAAAGACAGGTTCATTTTTTAGAATAGCCATAGTTTTTCCTTTGGTAATGTCATCGGAAGTGATGACGAGGTTAGTTATCTATTTCAACTCCGAATAGGAGCCCTCACCGCACGGCCGGGCATCGCCTTCGTATCCAGCACTTCGTCACGAATGAGGAAGGTGCCATTGACGATCACATGCTGCATGCCTTTGGAGGTTTGAAGCGGGTCCTGGAAAGTCGCCGTATCGGTCACAGTCTCCGGGTTGAAGACGATGATGTCAGCATCCATTCCTTCCTGCAGACGACCCTTTTTCTTCATGCCGGGTACGCAATCGTCAAGGATCAGGGCGCTGTTCAGCGACGCCTGGCGGATGGCATCCATCCAACTCATGACACCCCGTTCA
>CAMYLH010000889.1:1722-2655 GCA_947259065.1 uncultured Desulfobacterales bacterium | reverse complement strand
ATTCTCCGCAACGCCAGCTCGCAATCGTGGTCGACGGCGTTGTGACCTCCGCGCCCGCCGTAGCTGCCGGCGTGGATCCCAACGAGGGACTCGATCCGAACCAAGTCATCATCACCATCGGAGCCTCCGACAACCCGCAAGCAGAGGCTGAGGATCTTGCCGCCATCCTCAACTACGGTGCCCTCCCGACAACGTTCGAGCGCGAACGTGTCGAATCGGTCTCAGCGACACTCGGTGCTGATTCGCTTCGCGCCGGCCTGATCGCGGGTCTGCTCGGCCTGGCGCTTGTCGCGGTTTACATGATCGTCTACTACCGCGTTCTCGGCGTGATCGCCGTGGTCGGTCTCACCGTGTTCGGCTCACTCCTCGTCGGCACAATCATCTTGCTCGGCCAGACGATTACGACGACGCTGACACTCGCCGGTGTCACGGGTGTGGTCGTGTCGATCGGCATCACGCTCGACTCATTCATCGTGTACTTCGAACGTATCAAGGAGGAGTACCACGCCGGACGCCGGCTCCGTCAGGCGATCGATCACTCGTTCCCGAGAGCGTTCAGCACGAATCTCAAGGGTGACACGGTGACGGCGCTCGCTGCGGTGCTGCTCTACGTCCTCGCGATCGGCCCGGTGAAGGGTTTCGCTCTCATCCTTGGAATCGCCACGCTGATCGACCTAATCGTCTCCTACTTCTACACGCGCCCGACGACGTGGCTCGTCGTCCATTCGGCCCTCGGTGAAGGCGGATGGTTCTCGATTCGCGGGGCGATGGGAAAGAGTGATCAACGACGGAAACCCGCCGAACCGGCGGAGGTGACGTCATGAGTGTGCTCACCAGGATCTACCGCGGCGAAACACACTTCGACTTCGTCGGAATCGCGAAACGCACGTTGTGGGTCTCGCTGGCGCTTGTTGTCCTTTCGCTGTTGCTCCT
>CAMYLH010000889.1:0-1642 GCA_947259065.1 uncultured Desulfobacterales bacterium | reverse complement strand
GTGCAGCTCACCGGCGAGGGATTCATCCTGATCCAGACCGAGGCGCTTGACGCTCAGGCCCAGGATGAGCTGGTGGTGGTTGCGGCAGACGTCGGCGGGGTCTCCATCAACGAAGTCACGATCGACGCCGTCGGACCGACGTTCGGGGAAGAGGTCACACGGGCCGCGATCGAAGCGCTCGTTGTCTTCCTGTTGATTGTTGCTCTCTTCATCACGTGGCGGTTTGAGTGGAAGATGGCGGTGGCTGCACTTGCCGCGCTGTTCCACGATCTGATCATCACGGCCGGTCTGTTCTCTGCTTTCGGGTTCGTTGTGACACCCGCGACCGTGATTGCGTTGCTCACCATTCTCGGGTACTCGCTGTATGACACGGTTGTTGTGTTCGACAAGGTGAACGAGAACGTCGAGTTGATGCACGACAAGTACACGTACACCGAAATCGTGAACACTTCGATGAACCAGGTGCTGATGCGCTCGATCAACACGTCGCTGACGTCGCTGATCCCGGTGGGGGCGCTGTTGTTCGTCGGTTCGTTTGCGTTCGGCGCCGAGACGCTGCGTGAATTCGCTCTCGCCTTGTTCATCGGAATCGCGCTTGGCACCTACTCGTCGATCTTCGTCGCCGCACCACTCTTGGCGATTTGGAAAGAACGGGAGCCGGACTGGCAAACGGCCAGCAAGCGGGCCAAACGTCGACGCCGCGATGACGGAGCCGGCGCCCCGGAGGATGCCGTTGTCGAGGAGAAACCGGTTGCGGCGGCGCCATCTGCACCGGCGGTACCTGGCGGAGCTGCTGCGCGTCCCCCCCGGAAGCGGAAGAAGCGTCGGTAGAATCTCAGGATGGCAGACGCCGTCCTCGCGACAGAACCGGTGAAGGCACCCGAAGAGATGCTTGACGATCTCATCGAGGTCGCCGTTCAACATCACCCGGGAACCGATGTTGACCTCATCCGTCGCGCCTATGCCGTCGCCGCCGAGGCCCACGCCGGCCAGAAGCGTCGGACCGGTGATCCGTACATCGCCCACCCGATCGCGGTGGCCCAGATCCTCGCCACGTACGGGCTTGACACGGCCACGATCGTTGCCGCTCTCCTGCACGACGTTGTCGAAGATACGGACATCGGCCTCGAGGATCTCGAGCGCGACTTCGGCGACGAGGTGGCCCTCCTCGTCGATGGAGTCACGAAGCTGGATCGGATCAAATTCTCGAGTCGCGAAGAGCAACAGGCAGCGACGATTCGCAAGATGGCAGTCGCCATGGCGAAGGACATCCGGGTTCTGCTCATCAAGCTGGCCGATCGAACCCACAACATGCGGACGATCGATCCGTTGCCCGAAGAGAAACGGCGCCGAGTAGCTTCCGAGACCCTCGATGTCTACGCGCCGCTTGCTCACCGCCTCGGGGTTCAAGAGATCAAACACGAACTCGAGGAACGCAGCTTCGCTGCCCTCCATCCAGCCCGACGAAGCACCCTCGAGGCGCAGATCCGTCAGCGGGCTCCCGAGCGGGAGGTCTACCTCGAGCGGGTTATGGCCGAGGTCGGCTCTGCTCTCGACGCCGCGGGGATCCAGGCCACGATCACCGGTCGGCCGAAGCTGGTCTACTCCATCTATCGAAAGATGGTGGACTCCGGCCTGGAAT
>CAMYLH010000888.1 GCA_947259065.1 uncultured Desulfobacterales bacterium | reverse complement strand
GAAGGCCAAAACACGATCGTCATACAGAATACGCAGGGGGTCCCATCCATTACGCTACCGGCCCCCCGGGCCGCTATGAATCCTGTGCAAGATCAGGAGGAATGACATGGCCCGCAAACTAACCAAAGAAATTCAATACGTGCGTCTGTCTGACACTCGAATTCGTGAAATCGAGGATCTGGTTGCCTCCTGGCCCTATGAAACCAGAGCGTTTATGCGAGCCCGCCTGAACCAGTACAAACCGTCCTCAGATTTCATCAATGCGATACTGGACCGGATCCTGTCGCTGTTTATGGCGGCCCCCCAAAAACAATTCAATACGTTAAAAGACCCGGATATTCTGACGGACTGGCAGAAACGTTTTGAAATCTCCGGTCAGACTAACCCCCAGGAAGCTTGGAACAAATTACTGGAAAAGGAACTTTCGGCCAAAGATTATATTTTTCTCCTATCATTGCTTGACCGTGAACTTGCGGACGTGCACATCCCCCATGAACTTCGAGAGCTTTTCGAAAAGATATACCGAGTCCATATCCGCAAAGAATACATTTCCGCTTCATCTGTGCCCAAGGCGCCTTTACTGCTGGTTGTCGGACCCAGCGGCAGCGGCAAAACAGCCACGATCACCCACGCGATCAACAACGTTATCTTTGCCAACGACACGTTTGCGCAAGTCGATTTAAAGCTTAAAAAAGAAGAACTGCTGGCCGAAGAACCCTTCTGGAAAACCATCGAGCAGATCGATCCGACCCTGTCTATGGAAATTGCGAGACAAAAGAAATTAAAATTTTACAAGCGGCTTTCCCGTATCCCGCTTTTAAAAACAATTCTTAAAAGGAGTATCGGTAAGGAACTTTCCGAATTGGAAGATCAGGGAATACTGATTGACTCCAGCATGGTAACACCCAACGATTTTCAGACCGCTCTTGCGGGAGAACCCGGCAATTATTTTAAAAGATCACTCGGAGATCCGAGAAAAACATCGATCCGGCATATTGAAGAAGCTCACAGCGCTTTCGGCAGGGCCAACGCCAGGGAGGCGGGAGGCGTTGAAAGGCAGCAACGAACGCTGATCGACACTTCGAACATCGTTCTGGATGAAATCATCAACGGCAGCCGCGACTGCTTGTTAATTGCCACCACCGATCAACCGGAAAAATTCGATCCGACCATTTATCGTCGGTTTGTCGAAAAGGGCAAAATAATCAACATGGCGGACTATTGGCAAAAATCCGACAATCTCAAAGAGGTGGTGAGTTTAGAGCTGATTCGCCACGATATCCGGGTGGGGCGTCCGGATGATGCATTTTGTCCCCTTAACGCCGTCTGCATAACAGAGCAGGATTTGCAGCGGGCGGTTGAAAAGATTTTTGTCATTTTTGATGAAAGGACCCTCAAATTAATCCCTTCTTACGTGCGCAAATTTGTCATTTTTGATGAAAGGACCCTCAAATTAATCCCTTCTTACGTGCGCAAACTGATCGATTCCGTCATAGAGATTAAAGGAGGATTTACGCCGGAATATCTCGATGATTCCCTGCTGGTGCGTCAGGCATTTGAACTGGTCGCCAAAAATTCCTATGGCGACCTGTTTAACAAAGTTGTGGATCGGATGGATCGGCATTTAAAGTGGGATGAATACGTCGGCGGGGTCAAGGACGTGTTTTCCGAAATGTCAAACAATTGTCTTTCCTATGGTGTCAGTGAGGAAAAAGGGGTGGTTTTGAACGGTCCCCCCGGCAGCGGTAAGACTTTTCTGGTGCGAGCCTGGCTGAGTGAAAACCATGACATTCATGACATTTCAGCGGGGCTTACCTTATTGCAGGATCCGGTCAACCCGATCGACGGCGCGGTCGAGAACCTCGAAAAGCTTTACGATATCGCCAAAATGATCGCACCCACCGTCGTTTTCTTCGACGAAGGAGATGCGCTGGCTCCCAGAAGAAGCTCCTCCGGGGGCTCTCCAGCCGATAAGCTGACCAATTCGTTTCTAAACCTGATAGATGGCGAAATACCATTGAACCGGGTCTTTACGGTTCTCACCACCAACCGGCTCGATATTCTGGATCCGGCCCTGATACGATCAAAGCGCCTGAAGGTAATGGAAATTTCGGGGCACCTGCGCAAAAAAGACATCGCAGAAATTATAGAGGGTTCGATAGTAGACATACCGCTGGCCCCTGGTCTTGGCGTGGATGCCGTCGTCGATTCAGCCCAGGGTATATGCAACACCCCGGCGGATTATGCCGCCTTTGTTGAAAAGGCCTGTTCGCTTCGCAGCACGGAATACGCAGTACTTCTCAAGATTCGTTCCTTGGGGGAAGGCCCCAAAGAAGACATGACCAATTTCGTCAAGTTTAATTTCAAAACCTTGATGGGCATACTGGATGCAGTCCAAGCTCCCCAAAAAATCCGGTCTCAGGTTAAAGAAGACCCCATCGTTTTTCTAAATCAATACGATACGATTATCGAGTTGCTGTCCGGGATAAAAGATGTTGAAGATTATCCGTTGATGCCTTCCCACCTTCATTCCGCCCGCCGTGAAATCTCCCAGAGTCCGGTTAAAAAAGGTAAGGTGCAGCTGGACGAGTTTTTAGAAGCAGAGCTCAGTCAGGAACCCCAGGTCGGCTTTATTATCGGTGTCGGAGCCAGCGATGTATCCGGGGTCCTGCTGCCGATCGCCACCAGTATGACCTATCACCAGGGCGCTGAAAAAGTCATGGTCACCGGGGCAGTTTCTTCATCCGCGCCTGCGACAGCCGATCTGGACATGGCGGTCAAGATGACCCAGCAATCCGCCCAGGAAGCATTGACGATGGTTGAAAACTACCTGCAGCAACTCGACTCCAAAGTCAGTATGTCCCGGCTTGTCGGTGATTTTTTGGCGAGTTACACGATCCATCACCAGTTGCTTTCCGCCTCATATAACGTGGGCGGGCCGTCCGCCGGCTATGCCCTGGCCATAAACACCCTTTCCACCCTGCTGTTTATCCCGGTTTACAACGACTTCGGTATCACCGGTGCGCCCTGGACCAAGGGTGTTAAGAAAGGCGAAGTCGGCGGGTCCGTG
>CAMYLH010000887.1 GCA_947259065.1 uncultured Desulfobacterales bacterium | reverse complement strand
CTTATCAGGTATAAGAACGAACCATTTGCTATTTTTGCCGTGTTGTTTATGCAACATTGAGGTTTGGGCATTATCGGGAATAATGCTTTTCGTGATCGAAGTATGGCAGAAAGAAGATAACGGGTCAAGGCGCTGATGAGCGCTGTATTTCACTATTGACAGGGAGCGTGTTCCTGTTTAATGATTGACCCAATGAACGAATCAGAATTACCTTGCGGCTGTCGCATTCACGATTTTTCTACTCTCATATTCTGTTGTGTTCTGCAATATTTTCTCAATTACAGGTTTGTTCTTTATTAAATCACAATCCCGGTGTGGTTTATGGTTTGGTGCCTAACCGCAGTGTTTGAATGGTTTTAGCGCGGTTTGTGATCCTAATCCAAAATCGAAGCCGAGTTAGGTATGATGACCCAATCAGCTATACCCCAAGAGGCCAGCAGTTATCGAGATGTTCTGCGTGTCAGCATGCCGATCGTGATCAGCATGACGACCACCGTGGTGATGACCTTCACCGATCGGGTGTTTTTGGCCAATTACTCCATCGATGCCATCGCCGCCGCGCTGCCGGCCGGTATTATCGCCTATGTGTTTGTTATTTTTTTTGCCGACACGGCGGGCTACGGCAGTGTCATTATCGCCCAGTACACCGGCGCCGGCGTCTTGGAGCGTGTGGGCAGTGCGTTGTGGCAGGCCATATACTTCGCGGTTATTGCCTGGTTGATTATGGTGGGGCTCTCTTTTGGTGCCGGTCCGCTGTTTCGATGGGTCGGCCATTCGGCTGAGGTACAGCAGTTAGAAGTGATTTATTTCCGGGTGCTTTGTCTGGGCTCGGGAATTCATATTATCGGTATGAGCCTTTCCAGTTTTTTTACCGGCCGAGGCGTAACCAGACCGGTGATGATCATCTACATCATCGCCATGCTGATTAATGTTCCCCTGGACTATGCCTTGATTAACGGGATCTGGATATTTCCCGAACTGGGTATGCTGGGTGCGGCTATTGCCACGGTTTTTTCCTGGACATCCGCCACGCTAATGCTTGGCTTAATGGTGTTTGCCCGGGAAAATGACCGCACCTTTAAAACCCGAAGGAATTATCATTTCGATGTCGACCTCTTTGGGCGATTGTTGCGATTCGGCGTGCCCAGCTCGCTTCAGTTCAGCCTGGATGTGCTTGCTTTTGGTTTTTTTGTTTTAATGGTCGGAAGGATTGGAAAAGCAGAGCTCGTGGTCACCAATATCGCCATTTCGCTCGATTCAGTCTCCTTTCGGCCATTATCAGGCTTCGCTCTGGGCGCAAGTACCCTGGTGGGCCAGGCATTGGGCCGCAATCGGCCGGATGAGGCGGTTGCAGCGGCCAAGGCCACCATGGTAATTGTGGCCTCGTACATCGCCGTGTTCATCCTGACTTTTGTGTTCGTTCCGCAACCCTTGCTGGATCTTTTTCGTCCCAGGGATCTCAGCCCTGAAGACTTTGCCGCCATCAAGGGTATGGGCGTCGTGGTTTTACGATTTGTGGCCGCCTATTTATTGCTGGATGGGTTATATATGATCAGCACGGCGGTGCTCAAAGGCGCCGGCGATACCAGATTTATCATGTGGAGCATGGGAGTGCTCTCCGTCTTTGGCATTGTACTTTGCCTGGGGCTGCACCGTTTTTTTTCTTATGCAGCTTGCAGCGGTGACTTGCTGGCGTTTTTATCAGGGGAAGTGGAAAACGATGCGGGTGATTGAGCAAAGCGCATAGGGAAGAGAGTCCAGTAAAAATCAATAATGGAAAGATTAGAACCGCAAATCCACCGTTTTATGCCAATACGAAAAGATTAGATTGATAGCCGTTATGTTCTTGTTTTAATTATGTTGTTGAGATTTAATTCTGTTTTTAATTTTATTTTATTCCCTCAAAATATTAAATTATCCTTTTAATTCTTTTGATTCCATCCAAATTTTCTTCTCCAGTTTTTCATAATGTATTTCTGATATAAAAAACGGTTCTGTCCGATGTTAATTCCCGTGTCTTGTTTTTGACAACGGTGTTTTCGAAAATATCTTGTCAGTTCATAGAAGATTAACGACTTTTTTAATTCGATAAAAATGGAAAAGCCCGAAGGGCCAACTTCGGGCTTAAAAGAGGAGCGACCGCAAACAACCGGAAGCTCCACCCCAATAGATATCTTCTAATACATTCTCCGGTTGTTTGCAAGAGCCGGAGACCCGCCTATTTTACTTTTACGTCAAATCCACTGCGGTTGGTGCCATCTTATTTTTTATGTCTGCCGCTGCTGCTGGCGAGGGCAGCGTTACTGCTGTGGTTTATGTCGATTGGCAGCGAAGCGAAAAAGCCACCGCGAGGCTCAGCGGCGATACCGCCAGACCCCCAAAGGTAAAAAAGCCCACCGCGAAGCCGAAAACCGTCGTCGGTATGGTCTGAGCCAAAAAAATCCAAAAAACATGGATGATGCATCTTCAACACGGCTACCGCCATGGTGTATGCAACTATTTAAGTCTCATAGAAAGCGAAATTTTTCTGAAGCCAGCCGCCCGCGGTGTCATTTTTGCTCAGCCGATGGTCTATTGGTAGATGAATTTCCCCGCCGCGGCTATGGTCCGGCAAGGAATTGGACATGATCAAGAAAAAAATTTTGGATGCCAGCCGGATTAGGCACATCGATGGGGGCTTTAGCTTTATTCCCCATCGGTTTTTAACCGATGGCTTTTTGACCTCCCTGCAGCAACCAGAGTTACTACTGTATGTATTTTTGGTACTGGCAGCCGACCGTTATGGACTTTCCTATTACAGCTATAATCGCATCTGTTCGCTGTTACAACTAAGCACCGAGCAGTATATCACTGCCCGAGACGGCTTGATTAAAAAGGATTTGATCGCCTTTAACGGCACGCTTTTTCAGGTACTGGATCTGCCGCAAAAACCT
>CAMYLH010000886.1 GCA_947259065.1 uncultured Desulfobacterales bacterium | reverse complement strand
CCAACGGGTGTTGGACACCCAGCGCTTTCTAACCGAACTACAGGATGACCTGGTGTTTACCGCCGGATCGGTGGGTCAAAATCTGGTGGCCATTTACAGGTCTCTAGGCGGTGGATGGGGCATGCGCGCGGGCAAAGATTTTGTATCCGCGGGTATCAAAGAAGAAATGGAGAAGCGCACCAACTGGGGCGGCATGCTGTCTCCGCAAAAAACGGAGTATCCGCCGTCACAAGAGGTCAAAGCAGTTTTTCACCGGCCGGACTGGTAATTCGGGTTGCGAGTAGCGGGTTGCGGGTTGCGAGTTGCGGGCAAAGGACAAATATTGTGGTTGATAGAGTTGATTGAGTTGAATGGTTGATTGGTTGACAGGTTGAATAAGTTGATTAAGTAAAAATAAAACCTGATATCTGTCTTCCAATCTTTCCGACTTCCTGATTCCCACTTCCGACTTCAATCTCCTGTCATCTGACCTCTGTACTCTGACCTCTGATAACTAGTTGCGGGTTGCGGATTTATAGAGGACTGATAGCCGTATTTTATTTGACTAAAGCGTTGTTGCTCACCGTATCAACGTGGGCTAGATTATCAGTGAGCGTTTAGACTTTTTTTCATCATCATACATTACCGCATAACGATCTTACGTTTTTTAAAACGATCTCTTGCTTGTATCCAGCCGAATATGTCATAAAATCCTTAGAACACAGATAGCGGATGCGTTTTCGTACCCATCGCATTTCAATTTAAACTATTTTGGGCTTACTATAATAGTGTTATTACCATCTATTTCAATCGAATTTTGCCGCTTAACACCGGACCTTATGCAAGGGTTACATCATCGGTGCCAAGGAGACGAGATATGCAGCGCCTAATGAAAAAACTTGTCGGTTTGCTGACCGTTAGTTCGATATGTCTGCTGCCGGTGATCTTATCGGAGATTCGGGCCCAGCAGACCGCAACTCCCCCATCAACGGCAGCTCCATCCCCGGTCATAACCATTGAAGAGCTGAAATCCAGGCGCATGGCGATCGAAAGCATGACGGATATCGATGCCACGGTTAAAACCGAGAGTCTGAAATATATTGACCAGGCGATAGCGTATTCCGAGGGGACCGACAGCACCAACAAAAAGGCAACTGAACTCTCACAGCTCATCCGGACAGCACCCGATCGGATGAAAATATTGCAGGCCGAGCTGAAAAAGTCGTTCATGGTGCCTGAAAAAATCGCGGAACGCGCGCAGCAAATGAGCACGTTAAAACTCGAACAAAAACTCCACCAGAAAGAAGCCGAACTTGCGACGGCTCAAACCAGGCTGCGGGAATGGAATGGCCGCTTAACGGCAGAAAAGGCCATCATCAATCAGACACCCGAACAGCTTGACAACGCAACCAGCCGGCTCAAAGACATTCAAACGGAGCTGGAATCCATATCCGACGCTGCCGAGACAGATATACGTAATCATTCTAAGGCGCTAAGCCTCGAGTCCGAGCGGGCAAAATTGGCCGCCGAAATTAAATTGAACGAGCAGCGACAAGGCAGCCATAATCTGCTGGTAGAATTGTTCAGCACGGAACTAGATGTCGCTAGATGTCGCCCAGAAAAAGGTGGAAAGCCGCGAAAAAATGTTTAAAAACTGGCAGGTCGAAGTTCAAAAACGGCGTCAGGAGGAAGCCGTGCAGGCCCGGGAGGTCGCCCAGGATGCCATCAGCGAGGTTCCCCTGCTGCCCAAGATTGTGCAGGACCAGTTTGACATCAACATCCAACTGAGCACCGAGCTGGAAAAAGTTACCCGCGAAGAAACCGTATTGGCAGGAAAATATGGCGGTTATCAATCCCGCCTGAAAGCGTTGGAAGAGGAATTTGAGACGGCAAAAAAGAGAGTTGAATCCGCCGTGCTAACGGCGGCCATCGGATTGGCGCTGCGCAAACAGCGTCTGAACCTGCCCAGTGCCGATCAGTATTTTGCGGAGTCCGAGGCCCGCCAGATTAAAATGAGCGAAATCAGCGAAAGGCAGATCGAACTGGAACGGTTGCTGCGTGAACTTTCCGACCCCAAGGCTCTGGCAGACGGCGTCATCGATTCCGTTAGCTTTCTCTCGCATGTCGACCGGACGTCACTCGATTCGAAAATTCAGGAATTGGTCACCAATCGCCTCGATATCATCCGTAAATTGCAATCCGGCTACGACCGGATCTTCAAATTGATACAGGATATTGAATTCACCGAACAACAGCTG
>CAMYLH010000885.1 GCA_947259065.1 uncultured Desulfobacterales bacterium | reverse complement strand
AGCGGCTTCAACCAATGGGTTATGTCGGGTTTTCCGGATCTTGATAAATACGGCAAGCAATGTCCATCGGTTGTAACCTTTGAACTTTGAACCCTGAACCTGGAACCGATCAGTTTAGGTGAGAATCAATATCATCGCTAAGACATAGACAAAAAGCGAAAAGCTGATATGCTCAAAAACAACCTCCCGATCCACATCATTGCCGACGACCGTGAATGCAAAAGCGAAGTGATTGCGTCGCTATTGCAAACTGAGGATGTAAATGTCAGCATCCAGCGAATTTCCATGGGTGATTATCAGATAGACAGCCGTTTGATAGTTGAAAGGAAGACCTTAAAAGACTTTGCGATATCGATTATTGACGGCAGGCTTTTTAAGCAAATGATTTGGATGGCAAATTCCAAGTCTGAGGGTGTGTTGAGTCTTGAGGGGACGGCCAGCGACATTGCTGACCTTGGAATGACCAGAGAGGCCATGCAGGGGGCGCTGATCACCGTCTCCCTGATATTGGGTATACCGGTCCTGCGGTCTAAAGACTCTTCTGAAACCGCCAAATTAATGGTTTATATCGCACGACAGATAGAATCAATGGCCCGGGGCGGTGTGCAGCGGCACGGCTATCGACCGAAAAATAAACGCAAAAGACAACTTTTCATTTTGCAGGGGTTGCCGGGAGTCGGCCCTGAAAGAGCCGAACGGCTTCTTGCCGGGTTTGGCAGTGTTGAGGCCGCAATTTCTGCGAGCAGCAGCGAATTGCAAACCGTAGATGGTATCGGGGAAAGCATTGCCGATAAGATCCAAATTCAACTGAAGCAGCAGGAATTGAGAGGAAAACCATTGCAAGCGACACTAATAATTGAAACTGGTCAGCGTGGCCCGTGCCAGCCTGGAGGAGCTGCTGCTCGACTATCATGACTTCTTGCGGCAACGCAATCTGCCGCTCCGGGGGAAAAATCATTCTAAGGCGCTACAGATCCGAAGGCTCGCTTCCGCGAGCAATAGGTCCTATATGACCTATAGGCCCTATATTCAAGGCGCTCCGCCCGAAGTTGCCGCCAATGCTCTGATCTGCCTGATTCACCAGACCAACTATCTGCTGGATCAACAATTACGACAACTGGAAAAAAAATTCCTCGAGCAGGGGGGCTTTACCGAAAAACTTTATCGCGCGCGCCTGAACGCGCGCAGACGATTCTAAAAAACGCAAGGGGGGACATCACATGCTGAAACAACAGCTACAAAAACACTTCGGATTCAATTCATTTTTAAAAGGTCAGGAAGAGGTCATCGGCAAAGTTATAGAGGGCCAGTCCGCAGCAGCCATCTTTCCGACCGGCGCCGGCAAATCCCTCTGTTATCAACTGCCGGCGATGTTATTGCCCGGCATGACACTGGTGGTATCTCCCCTGCTGTCCCTGATGAAAGATCAACTGGATTTTTTGCAGGAAAACAATATCCCCGCCGCGCGCTTGGACTCAACCCTTGATAGAAACGACTATAACAAGATTCTTGAACGCGCCAAGAATGGTGAATTAAAAATCCTGATGATTGCAGTCGAACGGTTTAAAAATGAAAGATTTCGTTCTCATCTGCAAAAAATGAATGTCTCTCTGTTGGTTGTCGACGAAGCGCATTGTATCTCCGAATGGGGGCATAATTTTCGGCCGGAATACCTGAAACTGCCCGCCTATCAAACGGAATTCGGCATCAATCAGACGCTGCTGTTGACCGCGACGGCAACAACGCAGGTCAGAGATGACATGTGCGCTAAATTTAATATTCCCAAGGAAAATGTGTCTGTCACCGGATTTTATCGCGACAATCTTTTTTTGCAGATAACGCCCACGGATATTTCCGAAAAAAAACAGCGGCTGCTTCAAAAAATTCAAAAAGCCCCGCAAGACCCGACCATTGTTTATGTCACCTTGCAGAAAACGGCCGAAGACGTCGCGGCATTCCTCTGCGCAAATAACATAAACGCGCACCCGTATCATGCCGGCATGGAAAACGATAATCGGGAACAGATTCAAAACAAATTCATGGCTGGGACGCTGGCCTGTGTCGTGGCAACCATCGCTTTCGGGATGGGAATCGATAAGAAAGACATCCGCAGAATCATTCACTATGATTTGCCGAAATCAATCGAAAACTACAGTCAGGAAATCGGCCGCTCCGGGAGAGATGGCAGGCCCGCGTTGTGCGAAGTGTTGGCCAACCGGGACAACATTCATATTTTAGAAAATTTTATCTATGGCGATACGCCGGAAAAGAATTCGATCTTCCAACTGCTGCAAACCATCAAGGAAAATAAGGGCTTTATCTGGGAGATCAAAACAATAACGTTGTCAAACGAATTGAATATCAGAATCCTGCCCTTGAAAACGCTGCTGGTTTACCTTGCGATGGAAGAAATTATTCGACCCAAGTTCACCTATTTTGAAGAATATTCTTTCAAATACAAAAT
>CAMYLH010000884.1 GCA_947259065.1 uncultured Desulfobacterales bacterium | reverse complement strand
AAAACAAAATTTCAGGGCTTGCAATTTCAATGTGTTACAATGAACAAATATCGAAATTCTGACTTTTTACGAATCCATCAATCTTAAATATTCAATATGCTCGACAATACCGCAACTTTTGAACCTTGCCAAGGATAAAAGGAAAAGTCGTTGCCGTTCACGGGTTCAGGGTTCAGCCCCGCAGCTGGGCGCAATAGCGGGCAGTCTAATCGAGAAAGAAACTATGTCTTGACTAGTTTCCTATATGGAGTTAACTAAAAAATGAACACCCGCCTGCCACGCACAGTGCGATGGGTTGATGTAAACATGGATATATAAATCAAATGGTTGAATTGGCCTCACACCATTTTCAAGGCATTGCGGGCAGGTCGAACATCGAAGGTCCAACCCTCCAAAGGCGGACAGTAAGCATTGAATAATGTATTCTGTCAATTTAAAAAAAGCCTGATAATAACGCGATTTGAAGATATTGAGGCATCGCTCAGCTTAGGTTTCGCTATCTTTAAATATTCAATCGTCAATTCCGGCTTATCCGGGTGGGACCTTGCCGGGACTCAATTTGTGTTTGCCGATGAGCATCAAATATTTGTCCCTGAGATGAGGAGAGATACGATGACCACAAAAAACGACCCCAGAATCGGCCCGTAGACGGTACCCAGCCCCCCGATAATGACAATCAATCAAACTTTACCCATTTCATCGAGGCCGCCAATGCTGGGATCGACCAAATTGAAATAGTGGGCGTAAAAAGCGCCCGCTGCTCCGGCCCAAGCACAGCCGAAGGCAAAACCGAAAACTTTCCAGAATCTGGTTTTGACCCCCATGCTTTCAGCGGCATCAATATCGTCACGAACCGCAAAAAGGTAGAGGCCCCAGCGCGAGTGGTAAAGCAGAGCCGAAACCACAAAGGCAAACGTCATAAGCCCCAGCCCGATAAAATAGCCCACCAGTTCGGCATTCGGCCCGGAAACAAATGAGGGCGCCAGGAATCCCCCGCTACCGCCGGTGATATGGTGCTCGGCTTTAAGGACCACACTGACCACCTCTGCAAATGCCCAGGTCACAAGGCACAGGTAAAAGCCGCGCACCCTTAAAATGAGCAACCCGATCACCACCCCCATAAATCCTGCGGCCAGGCCGCCCGCTATAAGTCCCAGAAAAGGTGACAGGCCGATGTGCTCGGCCAGCAAGGCCGAGGCATAACCCCCGATGGCCGGAAAGGCGACATGGCCATATGAAAATAGTCCCGTATAGCCGAAAATGATATTCCAGCCGATCGTCAGGATGGCATAGTAGCAGAATATACTTACCACCGTTGTCCAAACTGAGGGTAATACCCACGGTGCAATCAGGCCCATTGCGATCATTGCGATGGCGACGATAATCTCGTTTCTTTTCATAAGACAATCAATCCGCTATTTCTGTCCGAAGAGCCCCTGGGGCCTGAACAAGAGAAAAAAAGCCATCATCAAAAAACCGATGGCGTCCTTGTAGGCAGACGAAATGTAAAAAGCACCCAAGGTCTCGGTGACGCCCAGCATTAACCCGGCTACCAATGCGCCCGCGATAGAGCCCAGACCGCCAATAGCCATGACTTCATAGCTTTTAACCAGCGGAGAACCGCCGATAGTGGGCGATAAGGTAAAAATAGGGGCAACCAGGGCACCGGCTGCCCCTGCCAGTGCACAGGCGACACCACAGGAAATCCAACTCTCTTTGCCGATATTCACGCCGTTTATCTTGGCGCCTTTGCGCGACAGGGTGGTGGCCCTCCAACCGCGCCCCCGCCACGATTTCTTAATAAACAGGGCCAGGCCCAAGACCAGCAGTGCGGAAACAATGCCGGCCAGCACCTCGTTGCCACTGATTTTGACACCCAGGATGTTGACGTCAAAGGGAATGTAGTCGGGTGGTTTATGACGAAAAGGTCCGAAGACTTTAATCGCCAGTTGCCGAAAAAAGAGCAGCAATGCAAATGTCATGATCAGGGCATAATCCATCGGTTTTTCAATTTCCTGCGTATGAATAGGGCTCAAAAGCAGTTTCTCGACAACAGCGCCAAGCAAAAAAGTGATGGCGATGGCCGAGGGCACTGCTAGATAAAATGGCAATCCCAGCAGAACCATCGAATAGTAAGCCATGTAGCCCCCGATCATATAGAACTCGCCGTGGGCAAAATTGATGATCCGCATGACACCGTTTAACAGCGCTAACCCGACGCCCATGAGCGCGTAGACCAACCCGATGGTGATGCCGCGTATAATCAGTTCCAATAACATGCGCTAGTCTCCAGCAAAACTTAAGCCTAGGTTGA
>CAMYLH010000883.1 GCA_947259065.1 uncultured Desulfobacterales bacterium | reverse complement strand
CCCACCGGCGTTGTTGATCAGAATATCCAGGCGGCCGAAGCGTGCTACGGCTTTTTCAATCAATTGCCGCGCCTGACTGTCACGGGAAACATCGGCCCGGATGGCGGCTGCTTGCCCATCCATTGCCTCTATACTGTCAACGACCTCTTGCGCACGCTCTTTTGACTTTGAATAGTTGACAATCACGGCCGCCTCTTGGCGGGCAAATCGGAGGCACATGGCTCGGCCGAGACCGGTGCCGCCGCCGGTCACCAAAACGACTTTATCTTTGAACTTCACGGAATCTCCTCCTTCCAAGGTATTTGTCAATAAGTTCATTTTTATTTAGCATCGTTGGCGGATATGTAAATGCGCATGTGGGTTGTGCGATTTTACCGTCCGTTGCGCTCGAGGCACAGAGGACACAGAGTCTGATTTATCTATTCCTTTGCCTGGAGACGACGGCAAAGGTAAAACAACTGTCATAGATGGCCAAGAGGAGAACGCTCTTTGATGGCTGCCCGCAGGGCTGAGACATTTGTCGGACCGTCGCGTCCTTGTTCGACAAAAAAACAACTTCTCTGTGTGCTCCGTGTCTCTGTGGTGAATATATTTTTAAGTGGTTTCAGAAATTAGAAACCAGATTTCCTTCAGCATCAAATTTCATCGGGGCCGGAGTACCATTTACGCTGATGTCCTTCCTCTTTTGGACTTCAGCAAGCATAACCTCGGAGACATACATCTCCTCGAGCCTGAGTGTGTCCAAGATATGCACTATTCTGGAATTTTGGGGTTCTACCGGACCGATGGTTTTTAGAGCGGTATCAATCGCTTGCCGGTCGCTGTCGTAATAGGGAGGTATTCTTACCGCCTCCGGGCAGGAAGAGGTAATGGCATTCATGTATGTCGCCCGGTGATCAATCTTTTGCACCAACCGTTGGGTGGTAAAGTCTGCGTTACCGATGGCCGTCGCGTTGCCTTCGGAGTCGGCAGTCAAATCCCGCACAAATATCCGCATGATGTCGTTTTTGATCGAAGGACGATGGTAGGGAATCACGCTGCGACCGATGACATTCTGGTCCATGCCGGTACCGCTGATTTCTTTGCCCATCTGATCGACGATGAGCAGATCGATCGGATTGAGGGGGATTCGAGGAAACAGTCGTTTGGCTTTTTTCAGTAATTGATATTCCGTGGTTTCAATTTCAGCGGCCGGAATGGCGCGTATGATTTGGGTTTCATCCCGCTGATTTTCCACCAGGGCCACACCGAAGGCAACCGGACAACGCTGCAGAATTTCTCTGGCCACCGACAAAAACACGGGGTAATGCCCCCGTCGGACGATAACATTATGATAATGGTCTGCACCTTTTTGCTTGCCCATTCCGATGACCATCATCTTCATCAAGCCGCTTTCGAATTTACCCTGAAAATCCGTATGGGGTTTTACCCGGTTGACCACAACGATATGATCGGCTTTGGCAGCATTGCGGTCAAGATAAACCGGAATCATATCCGGTGTGGAACTTACCTGAACCACGCTCAACGATGATTTAACAGGCACTCCCATGGTCTTTTGGGTGACTCCGTAATGTTCCAGAATTTTTTTCTGACCTGCGGGTGTGGCGCCGCCGTGACTCCGCCCAAAACAGCAGCCAAGTTTGCTATGCCGCGGCTGCCGGCCGTAATCGCCACCGTATCACCGCTGGCGATAATCTTTTGTGGTTGAATGCCGGCGAGCTCGGTGCGAACCTTTGCTGGAATATCCTTGATGGGGCTGGTATTGAAATGCTGCTTGATGCGAACCATTTTAGGGTATTTCATCCTTTTTGCTCTCCTTTTCCTGGACAGATCTTCGGTAATGATGGTTTTTTTCTTGCGTTAACCGGATAATATCCATATATGCTTTTTTCTGATAATTCAACTTCCAATTTATAGATTTCATTTCAGTATGTAAGAGGATAAGATGTGAAAGCGTTGGTTTTAGAAGAATACAATCGTCTGATCTATAAAGATGTGCCTGCTCCTTTATTGGGAGCAAACGATGTGCTTGTCAAGGTAAAGGCCTGCGGAATCTGCGGCAGTGACGTACACGGTATGGACGGCAGTACCGGCAGACGGAAGCCACCTCTGATTATGGGCCATGAAGCCTCAGGGGTTATCGTCGGGGTGGGATCGAAGGTGACAAAAATCCAACCGGGTGAGCGCGTGACCTTTGACTCCACCGTGTATTGCGGTACCTGTTTTTACTGTCGCAGAGAAGACATTAACCTGAAGAGATTCAATCCATGGGTCGCAAAGCCTTGCCGTTGCAGCTGGATGTCCGCGACTATAACAGTATTCAACAAATGGTGGAAGACGCCTGGGGTTACTACGGCAAAATCATTAACATCGGCTCCGTCACCAGCGTGTTCGGCTATGCTGGACTGGCACCCTATTGCGCCAGTCGGGGAGGGGTTAAACAGCTGACCATGTCTTTGGCGGATGACTGGGGAAATTCGGCATCACGGTCAATTGCCTGGCCCCGGGATGGTTCAAGACG
>CAMYLH010000882.1 GCA_947259065.1 uncultured Desulfobacterales bacterium | reverse complement strand
CGACCGGAGGTTTGGATATGATATTTGAGCATCTGACTGCGTTCGGATCCGGTGTACTTGTATTTCATGGCAATAGACCAGATGCGTCGTGCCACTCGTCCGATGACATTGTACTCGGGATCCAAACCGTTTGAAAAGAAAAAGGATAAATTCGGTCCGAAACTGTCGATCGGCATTCCGCGGGACAGATAGTATTCCACGTAGGTAAAGCCGTTGGCAAGGGTGAGCGCCAGCTGGGTGATGGGATTGGCGCCGGCTTCGGCGATGTGATAGCCGGAGATGGAGACCGAATAAAAATTGCGGACGTTATGGTCAATAAAATGTTGTTGGATATCACCCATCATTTTTAAGGCGAAATCAATGGAAAAAATACAGGTATTCTGTCCCTGGTCCTCTTTGAGAATGTCGGCTTGGACCGTTCCGCGAACATTGGACAACGCTGCGGCACGAATTTGATCACGTTGGTCTTGCCCATTTTCAGACCGGAACTTTTCGAACTGTTGATCGATAGCGGCATTTAGAAACATGGCCAGAATGATGGGCGCCGGCCCGTTGATGGTCATGGAAACAGAGGTGTCGGGTGCGCACAGTTCAAAGCCGTCATAGAGGACTTTCATATCATCCAGGGAGCAGATGCTGACTCCCGAGGTACCGACTTTACCGTATATGTCCGGACGAATGTCCGGATCATAACCATATAATGTCACTGAATCAAAGGCGGTCGAAAGCCGTTTGGCTTTAGAGCCGGCGGACAGCATTTTAAATCTGCGGTTGGTGCGGGCCGGATCGCCTTCGCCGGCAAACATCCGCGTGGGGTCTTCATCTATCCGTTTTAATGGGAACACCCCGGCAGTGTAAGGAAAACGACCGGGCACATTTTCTTCACGCATCCATCGGCTGACTTCCCCCGGATCCTGGAAGCGGGGCAGGGCGATTTTTGGAATGCGCGAGTGTGCCAGAGATTCGATGTACAGCGGAACCCTGATCTCTTTTTTGCGAACCTGATATACCAGCTCATCCCGGGTGTAGGTTGCCTTGATATGGTCCCACTCATCCAGACGCTGCAGCGTATCGCGATCTAAAGCGTTTTTGGCTTTTTGAACTTCATCTTTCAGCCGGGTAAGTACGTCGCTAAACTCGCCGTCGAGGTTATCAGCTCCCAATTTTTCGGCAGTTGCCTGCAAATGCCAAAACGTTCTCAGCGCCTGGGATTGTTCTTCGGTTTTTTGATGATATTGCCGGATGGTATCGGCAATTTCACTTAAATAGCGTATCCGCTCGGGGGGAATGATAATGGTTTTGGATGAGGATGTTTTCGTCTCCGGCCTGGGAATTCGAGGTTCGTATTGAATACCGGTTTTTGACTGGATCGTGTCGAGGATGGCGTGGTAAAGCGCTGTAACCCCGTCGTCGTTGAATTTGGAAGCGATAGTGCCGAACACGGGCATCTCTGACGGGAGACGGTCAAAGGCCTTGCGGTTGCGCTGGACCTGTTTGCAGACATCTCTGACGGCATCTTCCCCACCGCGTTTTTCAAATTTGTTGACCACCACCAGATCGGCAAAGTCCAGCATATCGATTTTTTCAAGTTGCGAAGCGGCACCGAATTCACTGGTCATGACGTAAATGGATATGTCGACCAGATCGGCAATGCTCGAGTCGCCCTGTCCGATACCGGCTGTTTCGGCAATAATCAGGTCAAAACCGGCCGCCTTTACGGCCGCGACGGCATCGGCCAGTACTTCCGGGATTTCCGTTTGGGATTGCCGGGTGGCGAGGGATCGCAAATATAAGCGCTCGTGCAGGATGCGTAAAATGATTTCATCGGTCAAAGATGATTTTCCGGAGCCCCCGGTGCCGGTAATTCCGATAACCGGCACTTTACGATTTCCGATTTTTTTTGCCATTGCAGCACGCAGTGCGGCTAGATGTCCGTCCTCACGGGCTTTAGCCTGCTCGGCGCCCGTGATCAGATTGGCTACCTTAAGTTTGCTTTGCGGCGACAAATCTTCGAAAGCAATACCGTCTGTTTTGACGGTGGAAAAATCTATACATCGAACCATATGATTGATCATGCCTTGCAGGCCTAGTTTGGAACCGTCTTCGGGTGAATAAATTTTGCTGACGCCATATGCCTCAAGCTCTTTTATCTCCTCGGGGACAATCACACCGCCACCGCCGCCGAAAACCTTGATGTAGGCTGCTTGCCGTTCCCTTAAAAGATCCACCAGATACTTGAAATATTCGATGTGACCTCCCTGATAACACGATACCGCAATCCCCTGGACATCTTCTTCGATGGCGGCATCCACAATTTCCTGGACGGATCGGTTGTGCCCTAAGTGAATAACTTCCACCCCGGTGTCCTGGAGGATGCGGCGCATGATATTTATGGCTGCATCATGACCATCAAAGAGGGATGTGGCCGTCACTACCCGCACGTGATTTTCGGGTTTATAAACGTCAACTTCAGCGCTCATTGTACCTCCTTGGTGCACATTTTTAGAATAAATTCGGTTTGACGGTCGATATAATCCTCGAGACTATAATGACGGGCGATATACCATCGTCTGAAAGTCCACATGTGGCCCAGCACCACAATGTTGTGAGCCGCCAGCTCGATATATTGTTCCTTGATGCCCGGCAATTCTCCTGAGGCCGCTATGCGGGCCAGGACTTCAACGAATAGGCCGGTAATTTGAAGCTCGTTTTCAAGAACTCTTTTGCGCCACTGGGCCGGCAATGACCGGGTTTCCTGGTAAATCAGCAAAATAAAGTCGCTCATTCGGTTGCACACTTTAAAATATTGCCGGATTACACCTGCAAGGGCAGCGCGGCCGGCGGTCGCACCGGACATCGCTTCTGTAACACCGCGGGACACTTCCGCATGTATGGATTCGCATACCATGTATAGGATGTCTTCTTTCGAGGCGAAATATTCGTACAAGGAACCGATGGAAGAACCGGATGCGCGGGCAATTTGCCGAGTGGTGGTTTTATGGAAACCCTTCTCGATGAAAAGCTGAACGGCGGCATCAGCGATCTGGCGGCGTCTTCGTTTCACCAGATCAGGATCCTTGACCTGGGTAGGGATGTCTCTTGTTCTAATCAACTCCTGCATGGCAGCCTTATTGCCGATGTGATGAAGGTTTGCGCTTGTTAATGGTGCTCTAGTTTCGGAGGAAGAAACCCAGGCGCTCCTACCGAAAACCTGCTTACGCAACTAACCTGAACGAGCGCTCAGTCGTCATACATACCATGCCCCTTTTTTTCTTGTCAATCTTTTTCGCTGAATAATTCGATTATTTATAAATATCTATAATTACTATTATTTTGAATTCATCAATCAATTTATGATGAGCATACCCGATAAAAATATAAAGGTATTGACAAAAGAGAAATGTTACAGTAAAAAAAAGAAATTATGAGCGAGCGCTCGCTCATATTAGGTAGGCTTATTTCCTTATTGCGTTATATTGGTAACCGTTCACAGGTTCAGGGTTCAACGTTCAGGGTTAAGGACGAAGA
>CAMYLH010000881.1 GCA_947259065.1 uncultured Desulfobacterales bacterium | reverse complement strand
CGAACCAATCAGTTGAGCAGACGGCGTGTAAATAGCGGTTTTACGTAAAGGCCGTGCAGGCTTGGAATTTATTTAGACCGCTGCTCACTTCCACGTTAGCATATGGATGAAAATGAAAAAGAAAAAGCGGAAAGTTCCAAAAAATCCCTGTAAATTTAATATAGAAGATCGTAAGAATCATGCCAAGAAATGGTTAATGAAAAATAGACCCAAAGATCTTCTTGGTGCATACGCAAAAAAATATGGCGTTTCACAATCAACTGCCCAGTGGGAATTAGAAGAGCTTGGGTTTCGAGATGAGATTGCTATCCAGCTTTATGAAAAGGATGGTATTGAATGGGAATATAAATATGATGGATATACAGGCGAAATGTATGTAGTTCCCAAAGGCACTGAAGACTGGGAACTTAATGAATTCTATTAAAATATAATGCTAACATGGCAGTGCATTGGACAGCCAGGACCATGCCGACATAGGCTATTGTAATCAAAAAATAATGTTATAAATTTTTCGGCGACAATGATAGCTCTGACTCTGGCTGCCACTGACCGCCCGCGTTCTACTCTGATAGTGGGATGCGATGACAGAGAAAGCGGAATGCTAATTTACCCAATTATCAATCTTTAAGTTCGGTATTCGAATAAACTCTTTTTCGTTGTTGGTGACCAGAGTGCAAGCGATTGCAAGAGCGTGGGCTGCGATTAGCATATCGAGAGACCCGATTGGAGTACCCTGTTTTTCTAAATTGGCTCTGAGCTCGCCGTAGTATTGGGCGGCCTCATCGCCATACGGCAGAATTACCAGTGGTGCAATAAACTGCGCCAAAGCCACTTGATTCTTTTCAGGTTTGGAACTTTTTGAAACACCATATAAAAGTTCGCTGAGTGTTATAGACGAAATACCAATCTGCGAAATCTTAGTCCTTTTAAAACGCTTTATTACTTCGGAGGGTTTTTGTTTAATGATATAAATGCACGTATTTGTATCGAGCATAAATTTCATTATAATTTTTCCCGAGGATTCTGATTTGGTTGATCTCTGCTATCCATAAAGTCATCTGTAAACTGGTCAAGGCTGTTTATTAATGAGGACCAAGGATCATCTTTTGGTAAAAGGATAACCATCTTGCCAATTTTGTTGATAAAAACATCATTGCCAGAAAATCTAAAATTTTTTGGCAACCTTACAGCTTGACTCCGACCATTGATAAATATTTTTGCAGTTTGCATGATAAGCCTCCGATCTCCAGGGACGTGCTGCCAAGCAGCTTTTTTCAAATTCGTCTTTTCATGGATTTTGCGAGTGTTAGTGAAAACCCCGGCAGCCACTGACCGCCGTCGTTGGCTTGACCAGAAGGAAATTATGGAAATCAGAAAACTGACAGAGGATGACCTTGTAAGTTTGGCTGTGCTTTACAAGCAGTTTTGGGGTGAAGAGTCTTCGCTGGAGAAAATGCGAGCGACATTCCAAAGGCTCAAGACAAACCCGAACTACATACTTTTAGTGGCAGATCAACGGAATAACTTGGTCGGTTCAGCTATGGGTATCATCTGTGAAGAGCTATACGGAGACTGTATGCCATTCATGGTAATAGAGGACGTCATCGTCGATAAACATCAGCGACGTTTAGGAATCGCGTCTTCACTTATGAGGGAACTGGAAAGATGTGCTGCCAAACATAATTGTAATTATATCATTTTCGTCACTGAGTCGGAACGGACGGAAGCCCATAGATTCTATGAATCACTCGGGTATAAATCTGATGCGTACAAAGGCTTTAAAAAACGACTGAAAAAAAGCCAACAAGTCGGTTCAGTTGACAGCCAGGGCCGTGCCGTTTTGTAAGATAGTGGTAGGTTCTTCATTTTCCGTTTTTATTAAATTCAGTAGGAGCCCTGGCTGCCACTGACCTTTGCGAACTGTGCGAAATAAGTGATGATTTACTAAATTGTAAAGTAGTAAGTTCTACGAACAAAGAGCTGTTTAAAGTTGGTGAAGAATCAAAAGCTAAAATAATTTCTATTACTGAAAACACTATTACACTAAAAGAGATTCGTTGTGATGGTTCGTTAGGCAACACTGAATGGAAACTTATCAGGAAATAGCGGAAGTTTTACATAACCAATCTCTGATCGTGCCGAGATAAACTCAAATCGTTGGGATTCCCGCTTGGTGGGATGAAACTCGATATTGTTACCCAGTGGGTGAGGATCAATAGTGATTCAAGTCCCACCTGATTAAAGGTTAGCCACCAGATCTGTAGTGAAGTCCGCGGGCCAACTCTGCGAGGAGAGTCCGAAGCCGGATGGAACAAGGATGCAGGCTGTGTATTGAGCCCCGAAAAATGTATAGTTGTGGTCATTGGGATAATCCCGCTTGTATGGGAGAAAGCCGACGGCGTTCAGCGGACGGAAGGCAGCAGTCCCACATACGTTATGGCAAGCATGAGGGACACCACCGGGGTCTGAGACCAGGGCACGTATTCATGGGGGTAACTTGGGAACTCGGGAGATCCAGATGTTTTCCTTGTGTACAACAATCCGGTTGATGGGTGCCGGTCAGCCAACGAGGCGAAATCCAGGCGCTGGGAAGGGGCGCTCTAACCTGAACAGCGAGCGAAAGTAAAGGAGCAAGCAAGGTATCGGGTGAGGATAGCGAAAAGCGAACGAACCCGAGATAGGCATCTGGAAGTCTTAGTGGATCATAGTACCGATGTCCAGGAACGTAAATCTGGACGGTAAGGTGGGGAAGTGAGGCCCAAGCGACCCACTGCAGGGAAGGTGAAGCCGGGTATAACGTTTCTCTGGAAGGAACTATGGGAGTCACTCAGAGGTCACCAACCATATCCACAGAAACCCAGGGAATTGCGGCAAAGGTTGCTGGCGATTCCGGTCAAGGTTTCAAAGATCCGCCAGGAGAAGGCCGGCCGCTGTTCGAGGGCGAGTCCTCGCTTGTTCGGATCAGAATGCTGGCAGAGAGTGAGCCGG
>CAMYLH010000880.1 GCA_947259065.1 uncultured Desulfobacterales bacterium | reverse complement strand
TTTTCGGTATTTTCGGGGCACCCCCATACCCCAAAAAGTAACACAGAAAGTGCGCTCAATATCAAAATAAGCTGTTTCATAGCTCCTCCTCTTTTTTGAATTAAAATAGCCTTGAGTCTCATTTTCTTTAACAAATCAGCAATCATCAGCAGAGCGTGGCTCTGGCCCATTTCAGGCTCCTTCCTCATACCCCCAGCTCTTTTGGTGGCCGCTGATTTGGATTCTTTTGGATTTGAGTTTTGAAGTTGTTAAAAGCAACTGTTATGCCAGAGGTCTGAGATCAACCTATCATTCTGAATTTAATATATTTTAATGAAATCAAGGGGATTAAAGAAAGCATTTGTGTAGGGATTCTCATACAGCAGAATGGATTCGGAAATTGCGTAAAGACGTAAATTTCTGAAAATTTTGGGTTTTTTGGGTATAGGATAATTCCTTCACCACAAGTCTGCTGCGTTGAATCGTCACAGACGCGAAGATTGGGCTAAAAAGAATTTTGAATAAGTAATACTGTTGAAAAGCTACCGCTGTAATTCGAATATTTTTGTGACATTTTTTTATCTCTGTTTCGTTGGATCTGTCTGTCTTGATGACCACTTGACCGATATATCATGGCAAGTATATGGCTGTTTTGCTGGCGTATAAAAAACAAATTGTAAAAAATATAAGTAAAAATTCTTTTTTAATGATTAATTTAGCTACAGTTGATCGTTACTATTGAGCCTCGCTTTACCTTTTTTCAGGTTTCGAGCGATGCCCAGGGCAAACGCATTTGGAAATAAGATGGTCGGGGTTGAAAACATTATCCCCCCCCCGATACATTTCAGATGCGTTCACTATAGAGCGATAACCAAACCATCTTGACTTAAACTAATGCTTGTGGCAAATATTCAGCTGTATGTGGCGGCACAACCATCACGGTGATCAACTTAGGTACAAATCAGCGATCACCAGCAGAGCGTGGCTCCGGCCCCTTCCAGGGGTCTTTCTCATCCCCCCAGCTCTATTGGTGGCCGCTGATTTCTGACAGATTATGTCAATTCTTCCCTCTAATCATAACCAAATTAACCGGTATACGTAAGATGAAATTTACCATCTTAAAACGACTGATTTTCGGCTATGCAACCATTATATTATTGATCGTTTTTTTAGGTGGTTATATAACATTGCAACTCAATAAATTAAATCGTTTCGTACTTGAAATTTCTTCGGTGGACGGTATTACCATTGACCTCACCGAACGCTTATCAGATAAATTATTCGCCCAGGTGCGGTTTGAAAAAAAATATCTTATTTCACAAGATCAGGACTTTTACCAAAAATTCGTTAACCCAAGATTTGGAAAGATTAGAGTCCCTGATGATCACCGAAGGTGATCACAAGGTATTTTTAGAGGTAAAGCAATTCTACCATAACTATGTTTCGCTTTTTATGGACGAAATTAGCGCTTCCAATAAAGATCGAAACTATCCCCGCCGTAAATACCAGGAGGGAAAAGAAAAACTTGTAGATGGGATCAACGAGCGGCTAAGAAAAATAATGAAAACAGCCAGATCGAATCGCGATACCAAAATTCATGAATCAGGCCAAATGAGTTACCATGCCTTGAAGATTACTTATATTACAGCTGGTTTGGCAATTATCATCAGTTTTTTAATTTCTTTCTACAATACCCGAAGCATAAATCGGCCTATTTTACTTTTACAGAAGCGAACCAGAGACATCGCCAAGGGAAAATTTGAAAAGATACGCGACATTTCATCCCCGCCCGAAATCAAAGAATTGGCTGACGATTTTAATCTCATGTGCGAGAGACTTAAAGAATTAGACGAAATGAAGAAAGATTTTATCAGCCACGTATCTCACAATCTTCGCACACCGCTAACTGCTATTAAAGAGGCTACCGGTATGCTGATTGAGGGTACCTATGCCGATACTCCAGCAAAGCAACAAGAACTGTTAACGATCACTGAAGAAGAGTGTGAAAGATTGATCGATTCAGTTAGTCAGATCCTGGATCTTTCACGCATGGAAGCAAAGATGATGGATTATCAGCTTGAGGAATCCGATCTTTTACCGGTGATTCAAAAAAGTCTTCTGAAACTCGCGCCTATTGCCCAACGGAAAAAAATCGATTTGGAATTAAAACCACCTCCTGATCTTCCTCCCGCTAAAATAGATGCAGAGCGGATTAGTCAATTAATGGAAAATTTAATCGGCAATGCATTGAAATTTTCTTCGGAAGGGGGCAAAGTGGTTCTGAGCATCTATGTCAGGAATTATGGCAAGCAATTTCTGGAAGTCGCCGTCGCAGATACCGGTTACGGGATTCCCAAAGAAAATCTGGAAAGGATTTTTGATAAATTCAAACGGATTGACCGTGGTAGAGAAACAGAAAGAGGAACAGGGCTTGGCCTCTCAATCGCTAAACACATTATCGCTGATCATGGGGGGAAGATATGGGCACAAAGCAAACTTGGAAAAGGAAGCACCTTTTTCTTCACCTTGCCGGTATAGGTCTATTACCTTTTGTCATCTTCGGATGTCTTCATTTTTCTGAAACGCATCAGGGCCAAAAGCTTCTTGATGAGGGTATGGACCAGATGGTTAACCGTCAGTATGAAGCGTCGATGGAGAAAAACTTAAGCGTGTTGAATAGGCTACTTTATGCCCATCCAGGAAATCCGAATCAGGATTATGAAAAATCCTTGGGCTCTTTTAATAAAATTATAAATGAATTCTCCGAAAGCCGGCTGAGGTACCAGGCACAGCTATGGGTTCTGTTTATCAGCGACGGTATCGAAAAAGAACAAAAAATCGGTATGTTAAATAAAAAAAAGGTTTCATTGCAAAGCACTGTTGACCAACAAAAGATTGAAATATCTAATTTGCAGAAAAAGGTCGAAGCAAGAAAAAACGTGGACTTGATTGTTTTCCTTGAAAAAAAGGTTGATGAACAAAAAAAAGAAATAAATCAGCTCTTGGAACAGATCGAAAAATTAAAACGCGTTGACCTGAGGATTGAAGAAAAAAAGCAAAAAATCATGCAACAAAATGAAGATATAAAGGAAACAAGTAATGGACAAAATTCTGGTAGTTGATGATGATATCAATATTCTCAAGGTAATAAAAATGAGGCTGGAGGCAGAGGGGTATCAGGTCACCACCGCTGACAAGGCGAAAACGGCGCTGGCGCTGGCAAACGATGATGTGTTTGATTTTGCTTTGATAGATCTTAAGCTCAACGGCACAAACGGCATTCAGCTGATGGAAAACCTTCATCAACTGAATCCGGAAATGCCTGTAATTATCCTGACCGCCTACGGAACCATAAAAAGTGCCGTGGAGGCCATGCGAAAAGGGGCCTACAGCTACCTCACCAAGCCGTTTAATTATGATGAGCTTCTGTTACAAGCCAAAAATTGTTTAGAAAAAACAAAGCTTACAAAGGAAATAAAAAGCCTGAAAAAAATGGTCAAGGACAGATATGGCTTTGACAACATCATCGGCAGAAGTCACAAAATGGAAAAAGTCCTTGAGCAGGTCGCTAAAGCAGCCGATTCGGATGCCACCATTTGCATCGTCGGAGAAAGCGGTACCGGCAAGGAGCTAATAGCGAAAACGTTGCACCTGGCAAGCTCAAGAGCAGACAGACAGTTTGTAGCGATTAATTGTGCGGCCATCCCTGAAACGCTGTTGGAAAGTGAGCTGTTTGGCTATCAAAAAGGAGCATTTACCGGTGCAGTGCAAAACAAAGAGGGGTTACTTTTCCAGGCCCAGGGAGGGACCTTTTTTTTAGATGAAATCTCCGAAATGCCGCTATCCATGCAGGTCAAATTATTGCGTGTCATGCAGGAGAAAGAGTTTATTCCAGTGGGTGGGAGTAAAACTATCCAAATGGATATCAGATTTATTGCGACTTCAAATAAAAATTTAAAAGATGAAGTCGCAAACGGCAATTTTCGCGAGGATCTATTCTACCGAATCCATGTCATTGAAATTCAACTGCCACCGTTGCGGGAGAGGAAAGGAGACATTCCGGTACTATCTCATTATTTTTTAGATAAATTGTCTACAGAAATGAACAAGAAGATAACCGGGTTTTCATCCAAGGCGCTGCAAAAATTAATGCTCCATTCTTGGCCCGGTAATGTCAGGGAGCTACAAAACGCTATAGAAAGTGCGCTTACCTTAGGCAATGGGGACATCATCGGTGAAGACTTAATTCTGCCGGCCCTAAAAGCTGAAGTTAATAACTTAAAACCCTTGAAGGACGCCAAAGAAAATTTTGAGAAAAATTACCTCCTGCAACTTATCGAAATCACGGAGGGAAATATGGCTCAGGCCGCTAGATTGGCGGGGAAATACAGGGCGGATTTGTATGAACTTTTAAAAAAATACGA
>CAMYLH010000879.1 GCA_947259065.1 uncultured Desulfobacterales bacterium | reverse complement strand
GAATGATGCATCGCGGCGGTTACGGCATGATGGAACCGGGCGATGAAGGCAGCTGGGGTCCCAGCAATTGTCCCCATGGTGGTCCTGGAGGTGGTTCCGGTATGGGACAGCGGATGATGCATCGCGGCGGTTACGGCATGGGCTCCGGTTGTGGCAGAGGACCGGAAATGACGGGTCCCGGCGGGTCCGATCGCGAGAACTCCCGACAATACCATAAAGGGCAAGGCTCCCAGACGGAATAGACTGATATGTCGAAGTAGGACACGGATAATGATGAATATGATCAACCGACGTCAGTTTTTGCAGATCACCGGTGGCGGAGCAGCAGGCCTTCTAGCCGGGGGCCTTCCATCGCTTATAAATCCGAAACGTATTGGTACCATCCCCATCCCCACGGTATAACCGGCCCCCAGGTTTACGGTGGCTTGGCCGGACTGTTTCTGGTTTCCGACGACGAAGAAAAAGCAGCCGAATTGCCGACCGGGAACTACGACATCCCCCTGGTCATTCAGGATCGCACCTTTGATAACCGCAACCAGCTGATTTTTCTCTCAGGTAACCACATGGAACAGATGACCGGTTTTTTGGGGGACTGGATTATGGTTAACGGCCAGCCGGACTTTCGGATGCAAGAAGTAGCCAATGACGAAAAAGTCCGCCTGAACACCCTTGAGGTCTGGGAGTTCATCAATGAAGGCGGCGGCATGGGAATGATGCGCAATTATTTAATTGAAAGTCCCGCCGCTTCTGTCTAAACCATTTCTTCCGAAAGCTTAATAGTTCAGCACCTAAGTACATAATTTCATAAATACGATAACCTATTGTTACTGGAAATATGTCACCGTTCAGCCATTTTGTTGGGTTTCGCTGATAGCACAAAAATGGCTGGCAAGTAGGTTGGGTAGAGGAACGAAACCCAACAATAGATATCGGGATGCTCAACCCAACCTACCAATAAGCCGTGGCCGATGTTAGAACCAAGCCGTTCGATATCAACCTCGTGAGAACGATTGCCTACAATAATGTTCCTGCCGGTTGGTGAATTAACTTGAATCTATTGATGACAACGAGTAAAAGTAACCCTGTTAAAACCGGTGAGGGTGTGACAGCCGACAACCCCTGTATTTTACAGATGTAGTGTATGTAAGAAGGATCTCTCAATGAATGTTTTCATGATTTATGTCCGGGATGAAGACTACTATCGAATGCTGCCGCAAGAGTTGGGAGGTTCAGGTCCCGACGACGAGCGGGTCAAGGTCATGGCGTTTCCCCCATTGGGCATTGAAACCCTGGCCCCGGTATTACGTCAACATGGTCACCGGGTGCGGATGTTCGATACCTGCCACCCCAAAATGAAGGCGGATCACATTGTTCAGGCAGTCAACGCGGAAAGCCCTGATGTCATCGCACTCTCATTTCTTTCCACCACGACCTACCCGTCAACCAAAATTATGGCCGGGCGACTCAAAGAAGCCGCGCCACAAACGCCGGTCATCCTGGGAGGCGTTTTCGCCTCCATGAATGCAGATTTTATTTTAAAAGACTGTCCCCATGCAGACTGCGTTGGGGTAGGCGAAGGTGAGGAAGTTTTACCTGATTACCTGGACCATCTCGCTGATCCGCAACGGAGACAAAGTTATCCGCAATGAACCGCGTCCCCTTATCCGGGATCTGGATCAGTTTCCCTACCCGGACCGGGACAGTCTGCCCATCGATTATATCGAATCTCTGCCCCTTGATGTTCCGGCGGTGCTCTCACTCGATAAATTCTGCACGATTCAGACGTCGAGGGGCTGCCCCTACGGTTGCATTTACTGCGACATTCCTTCTCTGTCCAACGGCAAATGGCGCCACCGCTCGGCAGAGCACGTCCTGGGAGAAATGCAGCAACTCAACGATGCGGGTTACCGCTCGATTTATCTTACCGATGATCACTTCCTGCTCAAGCGTGCGCGCATCAGCGAAATCTGCCATGGCATTATCGACCGCAGACTCGAATTCAGCTGGGGATGCGAGGGCAGGGTGGATTCGGCTGCTGTCGATCAACTGTCGATCATGAGTAAGGCCAACTGCACCTTCTTGGCGTACGGCGTTGAGGCCGGCACGCAAAAAGTGTTGGATCGGCTCCATAAAAACCAGACCCTGGAGCAGATCGAGTATGCAGTAGGCGAAGCCAAGCGGCATGGGATCAAAAGAGCCCACGGTTTTTTCCTGGTGGGTACGCCCGGTGAGAGCGAGGAGGACATCCTGGAAAGTTTTCGCTTTGCAGCCCGGTTGGAGTTGGACACTTTCGGTTTCAATCGTCTGTGCGTCTATCGGGGCACGCCCCTGTGGCAGGAATATATTGAGCGCGGGATCATCGATGATCAGCGCGACTGGCATAAATGGTTCAAATGCTCCGACATCGACCCAACTATACTGCCAAGCGAGGTAGTGAATCGTGCGCGTATGAAGGGCTATGCGTTGCTCTTCACCCACCGGATCCTCGGGCGCCCAATTCAGACGTATAAGCTAGTGCGCAGCTTTGGTCGATTCATGAAGACATCCGATATACTCAAGCTGATCTTTTCTCCTTTTCGCCGGCGGCCGCTGTCCCGCAAACCCGAACTTCCAGCCAGCATGATCGACCTTGGCCTGGAAGTGCCCGACAGAAATGCCGTTTCGGTTAAATGATCCTATTGCGGCAGTGGTTATTGCATCAAATCATTAAAAAAACGATAGATTGGGGAGCTAGCCCAGTTTACCGGTCCGACAATTTTTTTGATGAGAAAGCCTTGCTTGTCGATGATAAAGCTTTCGGGTATTGCGGTAATTCCATAAACAGTTTTGATGGTACCTTCAGAATCGATCAAAGCAGGAAACGTCAGATTGGATTTTTTCATAAAGGGAGCCACGGCTTTGAGTCCCGGTTCATCTATACTGACTGCCAGAATTTCGAATTTTTCCCCTTTGAATTTTTGATAAAGCTTTTCCATAGACGGCATTTCCTCAACACAGGGCGGACACCAGGTCGCCCAAATATTGACGAGGACCACCTTTCCTTTGTGATCAGAAAGACTGACCATTTTCCCATCAAGCCCGGGAAATGTGAAATCAGGTGCTCGACTGTCGCTCTCGATGACAACCTGGTTTGAAAAT
>CAMYLH010000878.1 GCA_947259065.1 uncultured Desulfobacterales bacterium | reverse complement strand
ATCAAAGCGTGATGTTGAAGAGCTTAAGCGCATGCAAAGCGATGCAGCCAAACTGAGGGACGAGCGCAAACGGCGCCCCTCGGCCGAAGAACCTGGCGCTGAGCCCCTATCAGGATCAGAGGAAAATCAAAACACTACCGAGACGCCGGCGGAACAGGAATCGGCCGGTGAAGCGAAAGTGCTCGAATCGGAAACGGACGTTCGGCATTTCGCCGACCAGTTGGCAAGTGCCGTGAAACAGCTTGAGGATACGACGCGGGAGCATCCGGCGCTGGCCATGCTGGCCGCATTCACCACCGGCATTGTCGTTGGCCATCTGTTTTCGCGAAGATAAGGAGGTGTGATGGAACATTTAATACGAAGCCTCAGGGTTCTCTGGCGCTCGGAGCGTATCCTGGCGGAATACCAGCTCAAGCAGGGAACACAGCGGATCCAGTTAAACGCGCTGGCAGGGCTCGTGGCCGTATTCGGCCTGGTCATGCTCAGCATTGCCGCGTTCTTTGCACTGGTCCCTTATTGGGGCCACGCGCTGGCGGCGTTGACGGTCTCTGGCGCCGATTTTCTGCTGGCCTTGGTGTTGATCGTTTATGCCCGGTCGCTGCAACCCACCCCGGAGGTCGAGATGGTCCGGGAAGTGCGCAACATGGCCCTTAGCGATATTGAAGAGGAAATCGCCTTGGTCGATGCGGAGTTGGTTTCCTTGAAGGACGGCATTTACAAGTTCATGAGCCACCCTGTTGAATCGCTGATTCCCGGTGCAATCGGCCCGTTGCTGAACGCTGTCGTCAAGGGGTTGGGGTCGGCGAAAAAATAAAAGTGACGGATTCGTAAAAGTGCCGATATCTGTGTTACGCTTCATCCCTCGTCACTGCGGTGTACCGTCAGTACGACTCATTCCTCGGCATTCGCAAGCCTTGATCTCGGCATTTTTACGAATCCGTCGGAAATGTGACTTTTTACGAATCCATCAAAAGTGGTCTTTATTTTTTGAGACAGCCAATCGTTGCATCGATCGGTGGTGAAGTGCCTATAAAAAAAAATAGGCTGGTCTTCTACTGGGACGTTTTACGAGAATCCATCGCCAAGTTTTTTGGCGAGGATATGCCGGCGCATGCGGCGGCGCTCTCTTATTATATGGTTTTTTCTCTCCCGTCCATGCTATTCATTGTTTTCTGGATCACGGCAAAATTCTACAAGGAGGATGCCGTTCGCGACGCGATCTCCTCGCAGATCGGCAGTCTGGTGGGTGAGGAAGGGGCTCGGCAGATAATGGCCACTCTCGGAAAGTTAAACTTCCAGGAACCCTCTTTTTGGGTCACTGCCGTGGGATTAGGGATGTTACTCTTTTTTGCCACCACTGTATTCGACGCCATGCGAACGGCATTGAACCGACTCAGGCAGGTGAAAACGGCCGGCTCTTTCGGCATCGATATCTGGAAGTTGGTGCGTATTCGGTTCATCGCCTTCGCCATGCTGGTCAGTATCTCCTTTATCTTGCTTGTGTCGCTGGTGATGAACGCCATCATTACCGAGATCGGCAGGCAATTATCCCAGTGGATCGGAAAGCTGGCGGTGTATCTTATGGTCTTCGACGCCATGCTTTTAGATCTGGGCGCCACCACTGTGCTGTTTGCCATGTATTTCCGGTATCTACCTGATGCTAAAATCAAATGGCAAGATACCTGGTTTGGTGCGCTGATGCTGCCGGCAGCATCCTTGTGCTAATGCTCTGGGTCTACTATGCGTCGGCCATTTTTCTGTTCGGGGCGACGTTTACCTTTACCCGCGCCAAACTGATGAGCAGTGGCCGAGAGATGGACGCGGTCGTTGTCGGGGGAAAAAATGAGAATAATAAATGTGATTGAAGAAGAAACTGTTGGCACAAGGATGGTAATCGCAAGAAGACAATGTTTTCATCGTTGCACATGTCGGATTTTTTTGATGGCAGCCCTTTGCATGGCCTTGTTTGTGACATTTGGTTGCAGTATGGTCGGGCCGAGGTCAATCAGTATGGGCCGGGCGGATTATAATGAAGCAATCAATCAAACCGAAAATGGACAAATGCTGTTGTCCATTGTGAAGGCGCGATATGGAGAAACTTTTTCACTCCTTGCAGTGAGTGGTGTCGCGGCAAATGTCCGTTTCAGGACGAGTGCTGGTGTCAATGTCGGATTTGGCCCAAGTGAGTACTTTTCAGGGAATCTCGTACCCTTCAGCGGCGGTATTGCCATCGAGGAAAACCCCACGATTACATACAAACCGATTCAGGGAGAACAGTATCTACGCCAGTTACTTTCGCCCATCTCTTTGAATATGTTGGTATTAATTATGCGTAGCGAGACCTACCCCGCGACCTATCTCACGCTGATTGCAAACAGAATAAACGATATGCAAAATCCCGACTTTTCCATGGCATCGCCGGCCGGGACGGATAGTCGATTCCAGCGCTTTGTTGAGCTCAGTGAAGATTTGGATCAATCTGGTGTTCTCCAGTTGGTTGAAGATCCGAGTAAAAACATCACTTTTGACATCATGATCAATGATTATGCACCGACCCACTCCGATAAAGTCCGTGAATATCTTGATCTAGCAGGGCTTTCTATGCCCGCTGACGGATCATCAAATATCGTCGTCCCGGTTCATTTTGCGGTCA
>CAMYLH010000877.1 GCA_947259065.1 uncultured Desulfobacterales bacterium | reverse complement strand
CTTTGACGTCCAATTATATATAGCTTGACAATGATGCCATTTTGTCTAACTTTAAATTATGTAAGTTTCCATTATGCGGTATTGAACTTTCCCTGTTGAGAGTAAACGACCACATAAAAACAGACCCGCCCCGTGGAATGTATGACGTGATGTAATTCGTCGAATGTCTCTCCTGATAATTCAAAAGGAGGTTCGAAATGAAAACAATTCTTTCAAAAACATTGAAACCGACACTTTTAGGATTTATAGCGGTCGCCTTGCTGCTGAATTGGCCGGGCATTGGAATCGCTTTTGAAAAGGTCAACCAGATGTCTTGGGGAGTGGCTATAAAAGGATACGACACGGTTGCCTATCACACCGAAGGTCGTGCAGTAAAAGGTCACAGTAAATATTCTCACGAATGGAATGATGCCAAGTGGCATTTTAGCAGCGCTGAAAACCGAGATCTTTTTGCGGCAGACCCGGATCGTTATGCCCCGAAGTACGGTGGGTACTGAGCTGTCAGTATGGCGGCGACCGGCAGGGCTGCCGGTGTAAATCCTGAAGCATGGAAAATTATCGATGGTGAACTGTATTTATACTTGAATCATAAAGGCGGGGAAAAATTTGCAGCAAATGCGGATGCAGAAGTCAAAAAGGCCGATGAGAACTGGGGCAAACTGAATAAAGAATAACCGTTTTTTTCATTTCAACCCGGCTTTGCGAAGACCTTCCCGTAAATGTTTTCTGTCTGATAGATTTCGAAATACGGTTCCGTAAGATTCAACCTCGAAAAAAGGGTGTCGTCGAAGTACTTCTTGGCCCGAGAGCTTTGCATCTTCTACCCTGCCTAGTTGAGCATAAGCAGCCGCAATGACGACATGATAACCTACAAAATCCGGTTTTTTCGCCAAACCTTGCTGCGCGATCTTGACTGCGTCATCATATCTTTCTTTCAGATAATATGCTAATCCGAGTTCCATATAGATTCCCGGCGTTGCTATTGGATTAAACCGGAGCCCCATCTTCATGAATCTTATGGCGTCATCTGTTTGGCCGGCATAAAGCAACACTTCTCCCATTTCATTAAATATCCCTGCATCATTTGGATTCATGTCAAGGGCCTGCTGTAATTCCGCAATAGCGAGATCGTATTGGCCCTTACGGATATAAACAGATCCAAGTAACATATGCGCAGACGGTTGAAAGTCATCCAAGCTCAATGCCTTGCGCGCCAGACTCACGGCTCGCTGGGATGCCTGTTCGATGAACTCGGTCCAACCATATTCAACCTGCAGGTGATAAGACCACCCCAAAGCGGTATAAGCCGAGGCAAATTGGGGATCTAGTTCGATCGCCTTTTCAAACAATTTGCGCGCCTTGCCGGCCGCCATCCGAGTTCTATGCAACAAGTAGCCGTTCCCGCGAATGAAATAATCATAGGCCTGGTAATTGGTTGTGTTCTTATGCAATACGCGTGATAGCTCTGCGGTTTCAATTTTAATTGCTAATGTGCGAACGATCGTTTGAATAATATCATCCTGCAAGGTAAAAAGGTCTTTTTTACTTCGATCATATCTTTGGGCCCAAATATGGTTTCCTGTAATCGCATCAATTAACTGCGCATTGATTCGGACCCTTTCCCCTGCCTCTTGCACACTGCCTTCCAGGACATACTGCACTGAAAGCTCTTTGGCCAACTCGGTAACCTTGACCGACTTAGCCCATCGCAAAAATACTCTTGCTGCGGATCTTCGCTCAGGTTTGTAAAAGGCAGCACTGCGATGGCGGGTCTTTCGAATATAGAAGATGCAGTTTTAATTTTAGAAGCAGCCGTTTCATCGGAAGGAATAGATCGAAAATATACATACCAGACAGCTACTGCGGTAGCCCCCAAAATAAGCACAGATACGGCAACGACTCCCAAACGTCGATATCTTAACCGCGGTCTTTTCTCACCGAGCCTTTCTCGGGCGGATTCGGGCCCCATGACTACCCGGTATACCCGCACAGGATCAGCGATGTTTTTCACAGTGTGTTTGCCTAAATATTTATATCCCAGTCCAAGCTTATTCTTAACTTGTTCATATGCGCTACTGGAGATGCAAATTCCGCCCCCTGCAGCCAGCCCTTCCAACCTAGCGGCGATATTTACACCATCACCATAAATTCTATCTCCTTCTTCGACCACATCGCCAAGGTTTATACCGATACGAAATTGCATCATCCGTTTCGCAGGAAGCTTGTCATTTAGCTCAAATAGTTTATGCTGGATCGCCGCTGCACAGCTAACCGCATCCACCACACTGGCGAATTCAGCTAAGAGGTTATCCCCTGGTGCATCCACTACGCGACCTCGATGTTGCTGAATGAATTTCGTCATCGTTTCACGATAGTTCGTTAAGGTGCGAATGGTCGATTCTTCATCATCACCCATTAAGCGACTGTAGCCCTCGGCATCAGCGCTGAAGATGACAGTGAGTTTGCGCTTAAAACCTTCTCGTGTCATGGTGTTTCCCTACATTTTCAGGTTTTAAAACGAAGATGGAAGGAGCGATTTCGGCGATAACTAAATATTATAAATAACCATAGGTGGTTAGAAGGTCAAGGACAATCAAAGAAAGGAAAATTTAATTTTTTAGTCGGATTTTGGTGGTTGATATGGCGACTTTTTTCGTACTACTCAATTTTTTGCCTCCCCTTTTCTAAATTGTCCGCTTGACATATTATGTTGAAATAGTCGATTATCACTGAGGTGTGATTATGAATACGAACAAACTTCTTGATGCAATAACTCCATAAACGGAAAGGAGAAAAAGGAATGATAATCACAATAGTTGGAGCGGGAAATTCCGGCTGTGCAAATGCTTTTATAGCAGCTGAAAACGGCCATGAAGTCAGGATTTTGAAAACTACCAGGGGAACCGCCCATGATGA
>CAMYLH010000876.1 GCA_947259065.1 uncultured Desulfobacterales bacterium | reverse complement strand
ATAGGTACCTTGTTTGATAATCTAAATAACTGATAATGGGTGGGAATATGACAGAAAAGAAAGCCGATCATAACGTCGAAAGCACGAAAGAAAAAAACCAAGGATTCCAAATAGGTGACCTCGCGGTCTATCCCGCCCATGGTGTTGGCGAGATACAGGCCATTGAAAGCCGGGTTGTCAATGGTGAAAAACACGATTTCTATATCATGAAGGTTCTTGAAAACGGCATGGTCATCATGATTCCCACCAGAAATGTTGAATCCGTCGGGCTAAGGGATATTATCAACCAAAAAGAGATCCCTAAAGTGTATGACGTTATGAAGGTCCGTACAGATGGGGTGCCGGCCCAAACCTGGAATCGGCGTTACCGTGAATATATGGATAAAATCAAAACCGGTTCGCTTTATGATGTAGCGGAGGTCTTCAGAGATCTTTCCTTATTAAAACTGACCAAGGATCTTTCTTTTGGGGAGCGCAAACTCTTTGACACTGCCCAGGTGCTATTGGTACGGGAGTTGTCAACTGCAAAAAAAACAGACGAAGAGACCATTATTGAAGAGCTGGAGTCTCTTTTTGTCTCAGATAATTTGGAAAATTAATCCTTCCCGGCAGCATGCCTGTTCAAGGTGCCTTTACTATCCTTGCCAATGAGTCCGATCAGGGCCGGCGGCTTGATGCCGTGGTCGCTGCTCACCTTCCCGGCTGTTCCCGTTCGCTGGCTGTAAATTTAATTTCAAACCTTGAAATTCTTGTCGACAATCAGGCTAAAAAACCCGGTTACCGGGTAAAATGCGGCGATAAGATCCTGGGACGGATTCCGGCACCCGTGCCAACCGAATACCTGCCCGAACCCATCCATTTGCAGATTCTGTACCAGGACAGTCATATTGTAGTAATTAACAAACAAGCCGGCCTGGTCGTGCATCCCGCAGCCGGACACCGCAGTGGTACGCTGGTCAACGCACTGCTCCATCATTGTCCCGATTTGGAAGGGATCGGCGGTGAGATTCGGCCGGGAATTGTTCACCGACTTGATAAGGATACCTCCGGGACCATCGTGGTTGCAAAAAATACCGCTGCGCTTGAAAACCTGGCCAAACAATTTAAATCTCGTAGCGTTCAAAAAATCTACCTGGCCCTGGTTTACGGTGAATTGCACGCCGATGAGGGAACTATTAGACTACCCATCGGTCGTCATCCGGTTCATCGCAAACAAATGTCGACCATCACTCGCAAAGGCCGTAGCGCGGAAACTACCTGGCGGGTTCGCGAACGGTTTCAGGGTATTACGCTGCTCGAACTGACATTAAAAACCGGCAGAACCCACCAAATTCGCGTTCATTGTGCGACGATGGGCAACCCGATTGTTGGAGATCAGGTGTATCGTTCTCGTAAACGATTGAAAAATGCTGTCAGTATTCTATCGGGGGAATCATCATCAAAGGTTGACGCACTCAAAGCGGTACCCAGACAAATGCTGCACGCCTGGCGACTGGGTCTGACCCATCCTCATACGGGCGAAGTCATGACCTTTGAGTCGCCGATACCTGAGGATATGGTGGTGTTGATGGAGAAACTAGCGGGCAAAGAGCAGAGTGCATAGAGCATATAGAAGAATTCGGAAGTCGGAGTGCGGGGTGCGGAAAAAAACGAATTCCGAATTCCAATATCTGTAATCTGTCCTCTGTCCTCTGATCTCTGATATCTGCCAACGGGAATATTGGGATGAAAAAAGTGCAAAGAACCAGTATCTGCTCATGAGCGCAGGTGAAGCTGCTGTTATCGATGTTTCAGAATCATGTGATGACATATATAAAATCCTCGACAATACGGAAATTGGACTCCGATACCTGCTTGTTACCCATGCCCATCGGCGTCATCTTGAGGCGTTGCCTGAGTTGAAAAGGAAATATGGCGGGACTTTCTGCCTTCACGAGTTCGAATATGAGCTTCTTAAAGAATCGGTGGGCAACCTGGAACCCGATCGGTTCGTGAGAGATAACGAGCTACTGCAACTGGGGGACATCGAAATTGAAGTGCTTTTGACTGCCGGTCACACCAAAGGGCATGTCTGTTTTTATGTCAAAAAATTCGATGCCCTTTTCAGCGGCAGCTCGTTTTTGAAGCGGGGATATGGCAAAATTTGGGGCCCTAAAAGCATGTCGCTAATGCTCTTTAGCCTCAAACGTCTCAGTTACAATATTCCCCCGCAAACAACCATTTATACCGGAAGCGGGGATTTGACGACCATGGCAAACGAAGGCTGGATCCAGTGCCTGAGGTCTGCCTGAGCGCATTATGCTGACGCCGGAGCAAGAAACCTACATTTTAACCCACGCCTATGTGCCTGAGCACATTGTTGTATTGATGACAAGTGTTTCGGGCGGGGAACCCTTTTTCATCGATGACTACTTTTGCTGCTGCAAGGACGATTGGGTTATCTTCGTCGGGTATCCTCTTCAACATGAGTTTGTTGTCGACAAACTCGAAGTGGCCCTGGAAACGATCAAAAAAAAAATCGGGGCCGGGCGGATATCCCTCATTGCTTCGGAACTTCCGCGGCGTTTGGGCGATCGTTGCCGGGAAAAAGATAGCGACACCTATTATACGCTGAATACTTGGCATCCTGTCATCGGCAGTGCCGTAAAGCGCAATCTAAGAAAGGCCGGACGTCTGTTAACTGTTGAGCGTGCTGTTCAGATGGGAGATGCCCATCATCAGCTGATGCAGGAATTTATAGAAAGAGTCTCTCCACCTTTACGGGTGAAGGAACTTTTTTTCAAAATGCCGCAATATGTTGCCTCGGCCCGTCAAGCCTTTGTTTTAAATGCCTGGGATTCAAAACAGACATTAGCGGCCTTTTACGTGGTCGATTTTACGTGGTCGATCTTGCAGCCCGGAATTTTGCGAGTTATATTATCGGGTGTTATTCAAAACACAATTATGTTCTCGGAGCGTCCGATCTGCTGTTGTCTGAGCTGGTCAAAATGAGTTCAGAGTATGGCAAGGACTACATACACTTGGGGCTGGGGGTTAACAGCGGCATTCGGCGGTTCAAGGAAAAGTGGGGGGCAAAACCCACACTCAGTTATAAGATGTGTGAACTGGTTCCTAAAAAACCGTTGATTTTGGAAGCCCTCGGGGCCTTGCGAAAATTATGTTTTTCAGACGAACCAATGAAAAAGAACTGAAAATGATCTGGGAAGTGGAAAAAGATCACAAAAGATCATATCTTGTCGGTACTGCTCACTTTTTCCCATATAGTTTTAAAACATCGCTTCATCGTTGCCTGGAACACGCCGATACCGCCATGTTTGAAGGTCCGCTGGACCCGGACAACATGGCCAGAGTCGTAAAGCGCGGCATCGACAACCAAAGCAGTTATCACATTTTTGATGACCTGGATCGGCAAAGTATAAATAGAATCACCCGTGAACTTGAACCGAAATGCCGTGGTAGAAATACATTTTTAATACTCAATCTCCGCAAATTCAACCTGGAAAATCCGTTGTACGAAATGGTGAAGGGAATGAAGCCCTGGCTGGCCTTTTTTACCATCTGGTCAAATTATCTAAAAAAAAACGGTTGGAAATACTCGGTTGATTTAGAAGGATACACCCTTGCCGATGCTCTCGGCAAACCAATCGTTTTTCTGGAAACCATCGAAGAGCAGATAAACGTTCTTGAAAATCTTGCTCGTGATCGGATCATCGATTTTTTGAAGCGCGCTGACCAATGGCATGAGCTGGCCCGGGACTATGAAAGGTCCTATTTGGCCGCTGATCTGCAACAATTAAAATCAAAAGGACTCGGGTTTCCAAGCCGCCACCACTCCGTCATCGACCATCGTGACAAGATCTTCTATGAGAGAATGCTCGAATATTTAGACCAGGGTAATGCCACTGTCTTCGTGGGCGCTCCCCACGTGCCCGGCGTCAGCAAATTATTGTCTGAGGATGGCTATCAGATTAAGGGTCCAGGACTTCCGGATGTCGGGAGGATGTAGGTTTAAGACGCGCAATTCGATGCCCAATGCAGGATGCTCGGTACTGGATACTCGATGCTGGATGCTGGATACTGGATACTCGATGCTGGATACTGGATACTCGATACTGGATACTGGATACTCGATACTGGATACTGGATACTCGATACTCGTAACCTTAAATCAGAGGACAGAAAACAGAGTTCAGATGACAGATGACAGAATACATATTGCGGATGCCGGAAATCAGATTGGGTGGATATCTCATTCCCGCAACCCGAAGTCTTTTTTTCCGACTTCC
>CAMYLH010000875.1 GCA_947259065.1 uncultured Desulfobacterales bacterium | reverse complement strand
CGATGCACTTTTACGAGCGCGACTTGCACAGTACCTTATCGAATGATGTACCCGTAACTCAAATAGACGTCAATCGCTATGCAGGAACCGGCACCTTGAATTTAACCGATACCTTACATCAACATCTGACTACCTATACTTTAGGGCTTGGTGTAAATGGCACGCTTACTTCGATGCCGGCAGATCCTAATGTGGCTTTTGCATGGCCTGACCCGGATGACGGTAATGCAGAGAAGATTGATGACTTGCGACACGCTGCTTATAACGGTCGCGGTGGCTTTAACAGTGCCAATGACCCACAAGCTTTGGCAAAAACACTCACAGTAATGTTTGAGGAAATTGGTATCGGTGAAGGTGCAGCCTCATCTGTTGCGTTTAACACGCACACAATTCAAAGTGATTCGGTGGTCTACCGTGCATTTTTCAATACCCAAAATGATACGGGTGATCTAGTTGCACAAAGAATCAATTCTGACGGCACATTAAATACTGATTCATTCGGTAACCCAATTTTAGAATGGAGTGCGGCTAGTCGACTTGATTCTAAAACAGGTGCATCAAGTGATTCTCGTACTATCATCACCTATGAAGACAATGGATCTTCAAGTGCAGGCAAGGCATTTCGATGGACAGGAGCAAATAAGATTACAGCGGCACAGGAAGGCGCCAACAGCGTCATCGGACTGATACTGGTGCAGACCAGGCGCGCCGAACAAGCCGGTCTGGATGATTTTTATCCCATGGGGACCGCCTGCCGCATTCACCGTGTCAGCCGGATTGACGGGCGCATGCAGGTATTGCTGGAAGGTCTGCAACGCTTCCGTGTTTCGGACTGGTTAAACACCAGCCCTCCGTTCAGTGCGCGGGTCAACTATTTCCCGGAAGAACGTTACGAGGAAATAGCGGAGATCAAGGCGTATGCCATTGCCATCATCAACACCATCAAGGAACTGGTCCCTTGTACGGTGAAGAGTTCAAACTGTTCCTGGATAACTTTCACCCCAACGACCCCTCACACCTCGCTGACTTTGCCGCCAGCCTGACAACATCCGCCAAACAGGAACAGCAGGAGATCCTGGAAGCGATTGACCTGCTGACCCGGCTGGAACGCGTGCACGTGCTGATCAACAAGGAACTGGAGGTCGCCAAGGCTCAGGCGGATATCCGCAAACAGGTCGAAGAGGAAATGCAGGACTATCAGCGCGAACACATCCTGCGCGAACAGATGAAGATCATCCAGAAAGAGCTGGGTATATCCAAGGACGACCGCACGGCAGAAGCCGACAAGTTCAAGGAACGCATTGAAACGCTGACCCTGCCCGAAGCAGCACAGAAACGCATCGATGAAGAGATGCAGAAGTTCTCGGTGCTGGAAACCGGTTCACCGGAATACGCCACCACACGAAACTATCTGGACTGGCTGACACAGCTGCCGTGGGGCCTTTATAGCGAGGATCAACTGGATCTCGACGAAGCCAGGAAAATTCTTGACGAAGATCACGACGGGCTGGCGGACGTCAAGCAGCGCGTTCTGGAGTTCATTGGCGTTGGCATCATGAAAGGCGAGGTGTCGGGCTCCATTATTCTGTTTGTCGGCCCGCCCGGCGTCGGCAAGACGTCACTGGGCCGCTCGATCGCCCGCTCTCTGGGACGCAGATTTTTCCGCTTTTCGCTCGGTGGTATGCGCGATGAAGCGGAAATCAAAGGACATCGACGTACCTATATCGGTGCCATGCCGGGCAAGTTTATCCAGGCGTTCAAGGATACCCAGTCGGCCAACCCGGTCATCATGCTGGACGAAATCGACAAGGTGGGTGCCTCTTATCAGGGCGACCCGGCGTCGGCGCTGCTGGAAGTCCTGGACCCGGAGCAGAACAGCGATTTCCTGGATCACTACCTGGACGTACCGTTTGATTTATCCAAGGCATTGTTCATCTCCACTGCCAACCAGCTCGATACCATCCCCGCTCCGTTACTCGACCGCATGGAAGTCATTCAGCTTTCGGGCTATCTGGCCAGTGAAAAACTGGAAATCGCCAGGAACCACCTGCTGCCGAGACAACTCGAACGCAACGGTCTGAAAAAACGCGGGCAGCTGCGTATTGGCAAGGCTGCATTGCGCAAGATCATCGAAGAGTACGCACGCGAGGCCGGCGTACGCCGGCTGGAAAAATACCTCGGTGCAATTGCGCGCAAGGCGGTGGTAAAAATTCTCAAGGGTGAGAAAACCCCTATCCATGTGCGTGCCGGAGATATCGAGGATTATCTGGGCAAGCCCGTCTTTGCCAAGGAAAAACAGCTTTCCGGTGTGGGCGTGATTACCGGGCTGGCCTGGACGGCAATGGGCGGCGTCACCCTGAGTATCGAGGCGACACGTATTCACAGCTTCAGTCGTGGCTTCAAACTCACCGGGCAGCTGGGCGATGTGATGCGTGAGTCCGCAGAAATCGCCTACAGCTATATCCTGTCGACAGCAGAACGCTGGGAGGCATCAGCCGATTTCTTCGAACAATCGCTGATACACCTGCACGTCCCTGCCGGTGCCACACCGAAAGACGGCCCCAGCGCCGGCATCACCATGGCCAGCGCCTTGTTGTCCCTGGCCAGGCGACGCAAACCGGTACGCAAGCTGGCCATGACCGGCGAACTGACCCTGACCGGCCGGGTATTACCCGTGGGTGGCATCCGTGAAAAAGTGATCGCGGCAAGACGCGCCAACATCAAGGAGCTGATCCTGCCGGAAGCCAATAA
>CAMYLH010000874.1 GCA_947259065.1 uncultured Desulfobacterales bacterium | reverse complement strand
GGCTTTTTTATCGGCAGTCCCGGGATGAATTTTTTATCCTGCACCCTCGATGGCAATACCGCACGGATTGATGGGGCCGGCATCGAGTTGGATGAGAATACGGCGGTATTGGGGAACAAAGCGCGAGGCGAACTGGAGCTTGGCATCCGCCCCATGCATCTGGAGGTACACACTCAGCCTGTTAACGGCGGCATACCGGCAAGCGTTAAGACGGTCCAGGACCAGGGTAGTTTTAAGATCGTTACCGTAAACCTTGCCGGCCATACCTTGCGCGCCAGACTGCCCGAGGGCCAGACCGTCCCGCACAAGGAAGCATGGCTGCGATTTCCAACCCGATGGACAAAGCTATTTGCCGATGGGCGCCTGGTGAATAAGTAGCCCCCCGGTATTCGCTGGTTGGAGTAAAGTAAAAATATCGATCTACAGGGTAATCAGAATAATTGAAGATTGAAAAATGAATATTTAAGGAATTTTATCTTTTTTATGTTTGATACTGATATTTATTACACAGGTTAATATGAAAGGATTCCACCAATATTGAATCCGCAATCTTCATTCTTCAATCGCTTGTAAATTGAGGAAATCTCCAAGTGCCAATATTGCATTGGAAAACGCAACAAAATGACGAATAAATTCCCATGAGGGTAGGAGTATAAGGATGGAAAAGTGGCAAGACAACAGAGCTTGGTTTCTGGTTTTACCAGCTTTTATCATCGTCGCCTTTAGTGCTTTCATCCCACTGATGACCGTGGTCAACTATTCGATCCAGGACATCTTTGGACCGGGCCAGAGCGTCTTTGTCGGCACCGAGTGGTACAAGGAGATGTTGGGCGACCATCGCCTGCATGATGCCCTCTGGCGCCAATTTCTTTTTTCCGGGCTCGTCCTGCTGATCGAGATACCCCTCGGAATAATGATTGCGCTGGCCATGCCCAAACGCGGATGGGGCGTCTCCGCCTCTCTGGTGACGCTGGCCCTGCCCCTGGTGATTCCCTGGAATGTGATCGGGACCATCTGGATCATCTTCACCCGGCCGGATATCGGTCTATTCGGTGTGGGGATCAACAGCCTCAATCTACTGGAAGTGCCCTTTGATCATACGGCCAAGCCAATCTATGCCTGGATTACCTTGCTCGCCATGGAGGTCTGGCATTGGACTCCGTTGGTGGCCCTTTTGGCTTATGCAGGGCTGCGCGCCATCCCCGAGGCCTATTTTCAGGCAGCCAAGATTGACGGCGCTTCGGCCTGGGCCATATTTTTTTATATTCAACTGCCCAAGATGCGGGGTGTGCTGACCATTGCCGTGCTGCTGCGCTGGATGGACAGCTTCCTGATCTATGCCGAACCCTTTGCCTTGACCGGAGGCGGTCCCGGCAATACGACCACATTTCTGTCCATCTACCTGGTAAAGCTTGCCACCATGCAATTTGACCTTGGCCCGGCTGCGGCCTTTTCGCTTATTTACTTTGTTATCGTACTGCTTTTTAGTTTCGCATTCTACCAGGCATTGTTGAACGTTGGAAGAGGAGAGAAGGCATGAAGATCCAAAAAAGAACCATCGCGCTCTGTATTTATTTCGGACTCCTGATACTTCCAATCTACTGGATGCTCAACATGTCTCTTAGGACCAATGCGGATATCCTCGCTAATTTCGCCCTTTACCCGGCCGATGCGACATTTAAAAACTATATCAGGATCTTCACGGATCCAACCTGGTATATGGCTTACATCAACGCCATGATCTATGTCGCCCGCGGCCTATGCCTTTTCACGCTACAAATTCCTGGGCGACGGGCAGATGTTTTTCTGGTTGCTGACCAACCGCATGGCCCCTCCGGCGGTCTTTCTGCTGCCCTATCTGCAACTCTATTCAACTATCAAGTTGATGGATACCCATATTGCGGTGGCGCTGGCCCATTGCCTGTTCAACGTGCCTCTGGCTATCTGGATCCTGGAAGGCTTTATGTCCGGCGTCCCTAAAGAAATCGATGAGACCGCCTTTATAGACGGGTACAGTTTCCCTCGCTTTTTTGCCACTATTTTCATTCCGCTCATTCGAGCCGGGGTCGGGGTGACTGCATTTTTCTGTTTTATGTTCAGTTGGGTCGAACTGCTCTTTGCCCGGACCCTGACAATCACCGAGGCGAAACCCATTACCGCCACCATGACGCGTACCATCAGCGCGACGGGCCTGGACTGGGGTCTAATGGCCGCAGCCGGTGTGCTCACCATCGTCCCGGGTGCGCTGGTGATCTGGTTCGTACGAAACCACCTGGCCAAGGGCTTTGCTCTAGGACGGGTGTGAAAAATATTCAATCTTCAATTGAAAGGTATGATCATGGGTCTCGAATGGATGTATTGGACCGTTCCGACGGCCATTTTCTTTATCAGCATTTTCCTGATGATCGGCGGTATGCTTATCTGGGAATTGGTGTCGCCGACCATCGAGCGTCGAGGTTTTCTATGGATCCCGACTACTCGGGGCACGAGGTTCTTTTTGGGGCTTTTAGGTAGCGCCTATATCCATCTCGCATGGCTTGGATTAACCGATTTGGCGCTATGGTATGCAACGATCATATCTTTGGTCTGGGTGATTGTGGTCATGCGTTGGGGGTGATAATGATTGAAGATTGAAGAATGAAGATTGAAGATGACGGAGCGAAGCGACTACCACAAATCTTCAATCTTCAATATTCATTCCTCAATGTAGTTTTAACAGGTCTTATTTCGTTCGATGTTAATGGCCTTCACGTCGGCGAAATGGACCGTAAGGACTGAATCTAATCAATGAAGGCCTATGACTAAAGGAGGGAAGCATATGAGAACATTAATTTTCAGCAAGCGGACTTGGATAATGCTTATAGGGATTGTGGTTGCTGCTGCGTTGGCATTATTCGCAATCCCGGCGAGCGCGAACATGGAGGCTGCCAAGAAATGGGTGGACGAAGAATTTCAGCCATCGACCTTGACCAAAGAGGAGCAGATGAAAGAAATGGAGTGGTTCATCAATGCGGCCAAGCCCTTCAAGGGTATGGAAATCAAAGTCGTGTCCGAGACCATCCCGACCCACGAATATGAGTCGAAGGTGTTGACCAAGGCGTTCGAAGAAATTACCGGAATTAAGGTCTCCCATGACCTGATTCAGGAAGGGGATGTGATCGAAAAACTGCAGACCCAGTGGGCATCCGGCAAGAATGTCTATGACGCCTATATTAACGATTCCGATCTGATCGGCACTCACATGCGTTACGGGTTTGTGGTTCCTCTGGACGACTTTATGAAGGGTGAAGGCAAG